>NZ_JBEOXU010000015.1:0-73782 GCF_040296725.1 Streptomyces sp. NPDC002044 | reverse complement strand
TCCAGGAGGGCGTCGGGGCGGGGGATGTGGGGGAGGACGGCGGCCAGGACGCCGCGGGCGCGGCGGGCGGGGCCGGAGGCGGGGTCGGTGCGGGCGGTGGCGTGGGCTTCGGGGTGGGCTTCGGCGGCGGTGTCGGGGTGGGTGTCGGGGTGGGGGTCGGGGTGGGCGTGGGCTTCGGTGGGCACGGCGGGGGAGGCGGCGGCGGGCAGTGGTGCCCGCCGTGATGGCCGCCGTGGTGTCCCCCTCCGTGCCCGCCGCCGTGGTGGCGTCCGTGATGTCCGCCACCCGGACCACCGCCGCGGCCGCCGCCGAGGACCGCCGTGACCGCGGCGGCGGCGTGTACGCCGTCGCCGGAGTCGGTCGTCGCGTAGGCGCTGCTATCAGCCACGGCCGGCGTGACGGCCAGGGCCGCCCACAGCAGGACCGGGACCGCCAGCAGGCGCCTGGCACAGGCTCTGTTCACCCGGGGAGCATGGGCCCGCGCGTGCCCGCGCACGCGAGGGTCGGCCCTGGTTCGCCTGAACGGGTGGACTGTCGACCGTAGAGGTTTGAGCCAGCTTGTCGGTCGTCGTGTAACGAGTCCGATCGATCGACGATCAATTCCCAAAAGGGATTTGTCGGTAACCGTCATTCCGCTCGGGAGGGCCCACGAGGGCCTTTGGTGTGTGACGAAGAACGGATCGTCAATTTCCGCTTTTGCTCGCTCTGTTGGGCAATGATCAGTACATTCGGCTCGTACAGGAGTCCGACCTCGGACGGACCACCACCGGAACAAGGCTTGGAGACCTCGATGGAGCGCCCCGCCTGGGCCCCGCCGGGCATCGACATATCGGTGCCGAGCGTGTCCCGTATCTACGATTACTACCTGGGCGGCTCCCACAATTTCGAGGTCGACCGCCAGGCCGCCCGTCGCGCCATGGAATTCATGCCGGGCCTGCCCAAGATCATGCAGGCGAACCGGGCATTCATGCGCCGGGCCGTGCGCTACGCCGTCGATCAGGGCGTCACGCAGTTCCTCGACATCGGCTCCGGCATCCCCACCTTCGGCAACGTCCACGAGATCGCCCAGGCCGCCGACCCCGAGTCCCGCGTGGTGTACGTCGACCACGACCCGGTGGCCGTGGCGCACAGCCAGGCCGTCCTGGACGGAGACGACCGCACCGGCGTCGTCGCCGCCGACCTGCGCAAGCCGCAGGACATCCTGAATGACCCCGAGGTGACCCGGCTGCTGGACTTCGGCCGCCCGGTCGCCCTGCTGCTCGTCGCCGTCCTGCACTTCCTGGAGGAGGAGGACGAGCCGTACGCCGCCGTCGCCCGGCTGCGCGACGCGCTCGCCCCCGGCAGCCTGCTGATCCTCACCCACGCCTCCTACGAGGGCATCCCGCTCACGGAGGAGGTCGCGGGCGGAACCGTGGGCGTCTACCGGGAGATCCGCAGCCCCCTCATCATGCGCAGCGGGGAGCAGATCGTCCGCTTCTTCGACGGCTTCGACCTGGTGGAGCCCGGGCTGACGTCCATGCCCGGCTGGCGCCCCGAGATCTCCGCGGGTGCCCACGACCTCGAGGCGGAGGAGGACCCGTACGCCTTCTCGGGCTTCGCCGGCGTGGGACGCAAGGCGTGAGACTTCCGGCACAGACGGCCGGCGCCCCGGCCGCCGCCGCAGCCGCGGGGGCACCGGCCGCGGCGGCCCCCGCGGGACTGCAGGGCGGCCTGGAGGACCGGATCGCCCGCTTCGCGACCATCTGGGGCCGGGCGATCTTCCCGGTCACGGCGACCTCGCTGACCCGCCCGGAATTCGAGCGGCACCTCCTGCCGCTCACCCGGACGCTCGCCGAGGCCCTGCACGCCCGGCCCTTCGACGCCGGAGTGGCCCAGCGGGTCGGGGCGGAGCTCGTCGCGGTGCACTGCACCGACCCCGAGGCCCTCGCGGGGACCCTCGGCGTGATCGAGTCCTACCTGGTCCTGTACTGCGGCTCGGTGGCCCAGGCGGGGCCCGTCGCCTCCGGAGCGGACGGCACCGAGGAGTACCGGTCCCGCTGCGCCCGGCTCCAGCACGGGATCGCGGCCGGCTTCGCGCGGGCCCTGCGCGAGCGCACGCTCAAGGAGCAGGAGGCCATCGCCCGCTCCGCGCTGACCGCCCGCATCGACGCCCAGCAGGCACTGCACGCGAGCGAGGCGCGCTTCCGGGCGGTGTTCGAGGGAGCGGCCGTCGGCATCGGGATCGCCGACCTGGACGGCAACGTACTGGAGGCCAACGACGCGCTGCTCCAGATGTTCGGCGGCCTGGAGGGCCACGTCCGCGGCCGCAAGGTCAGCGAGTGGGGACACCCGGACGACACCCCGCACGTCTGGCGGATGTACGGCGAACTGGTCCGCGGCGAGCGCGAGAGCTACCGCGTGGAGAAGCCCTACTACCGGCACGACGGCACCGTGCTGTGGACCAATCTGACGGTGTCCCTGCTGCGCGACGCCGAGGGGGTGCCGCAGTATCAGCTGGCGCTGATGGAGGACACGACCGAGCGACGGCTGCTGAACCTGCGGCTGCGCTACGAGGCCACCCACGACGCCCTGACCGGGCTGCCCAACAGGACCCTGTTCTTCGAGCGGCTGGAGAAGGCTCTGAGCGGGGCCGGCGGCAGCCGCTTCGGCCTGTGCTACCTGGACCTCGACGGATTCAAGGCGGTCAACGACAGCCTCGGCCACTCGGCGGGCGACCGGCTCCTGGTCGAGGTCGCCGACCGGCTGCAGAGCTGTGCCACCGGTCCCGGCGAGGTGGTCGCCCGGCTCGGCGGCGACGAGTTCGTCGCGCTGACCACCGGCTCCGACACCGAGGAGAAGGTGACCGACCTCGCGGTCCGCATCCTGTCCGCGCTGTCGACGCCGATCCGCATCGAGGGCCGGGAGCTGACGGTCCGGGGCAGCATCGGCATCGTCGAGGGCCGCGCGAGGGAGCGCACCCCGGCGGAGGTGCTGCGCAGCGCCGACATCACCATGTACCGGGCCAAGGCGGCCGGCGGAAACCGCTTCGAGTTCGCCGACGCCGAGGCCGACGCCCGGGCCATCACCCGGCACGGACTGACCAACGCCCTGCCGGCGGCGCTGGAGCGCGGCGAGTTCTTCATCGAGTACCAGCCGCTGGTGCACATGCACGACGGCAGCGTGCACGGCGCCGAGGCGCTGGTGCGCTGGTCGCACCCGCAGTACGGCGTGCTCGGGCCGGACCGGTTCATCCCGCTCGCGGAACGGACCGGGCTGATCATCCCCCTCGGCCGCTGGGTCCTGGAGGAGTCCGTCCGCCAGGCCCGCAACTGGCAGCGTCAGCTCGGCGGCGCGTCCCTGCGGATCAACGTCAACCTCTCGCCGACCCAGCTGCACCACCCCGGCCTGGTCGCCGACACCGTGGCGGTGCTGGAGAAGTCGGGCCTGGCCCCCGGGGCGCTGTGCCTGGAGGTCACCGAATCGGCCCTGATCGGCGCCGACGACGAACTCCTCGAACCCCTGCGCCGGCTCGCCGCCCTGGGCGTGGACATCGCCCTCGACGACTTCGGCACGGGCTACTCGAACCTCGCCAACCTGCGACGTCTGCCGGTGAGCGTCCTGAAGCTGGACCGCTCCTTCACGCAGGGGATGCAGCAGATTCCCGCCAACCCGGTCGACGTCAAGATCGTGGAGGGGATCGTCGCCCTGGCCCACAGTCTCGAACTGGCCGTCACCGTCGAGGGCGTGGAGACCGGTGCGCAGGCAGCCCAGCTCCGTGCCCTTGGCTGTGACACCGCGCAGGGCTGGTACTACGCGCGCCCCGGAGCACCGGACCGCATCCACACCCTCTCCCTCTCGGACGCCGTGCCCACTCCTGCCCCCAGCTCCACCTTCTCCTGACGGGCGGGGGCGGGAGCCGGCGGCGCAGGCCGGGCTGTCAGCCCAAGCCGGCCTCCGTCCCGTTGCCCGGCTCACGAACGGCGGCCAGGACGCGTGCGTGTGGAAGCTCTGGGTTCCCGGTATCGGGCAGAGCAGCATGGCGCCGCCGTCCGAGCCGAACCACTGGTGCCAGTCGTCCCGGCTCAGCCCCTCAGCCGTGACGTCCCCGAGCACCATCGTGGGCGCTCGCTCCGTGCTTCCCTCGAAGGGGATGCCGAGCAGCCTCCTCGTCGTGCTGCCGCCGCCGTCGCAGCCTGCCAGGCAGTGGCTCCGGACCGTGCGGCCGTCCGCCAGCTCCGCGTCGACTCCTGCCCCGTCCTGGCGGATTCCGGTGAGGGACGCCCCGTACTCCACCACCACGCCCAGTTCGGCGAGCCGTTCGCGCAGTACCCGCTCCACCTGCCACTGCCCCAGGAAAAGGGCCCCCTCGTAGGGGGCGTCGCTGACATGGGCCCCGTCGAAATACTTGCGGAAGACGAGCCCGCGGCTTCCGATGTCCGCGAGCCGTCCGGCCACGTCCGGCCCTTCGAAGAGCTTCAGGGTGTCGGGGTGCAGCGTCTTGCCGCGGGATTCGCGGTGTGGCGCGGAGCGCTGGTCGACGATCCGCACACCCGCACCGCTGCGGGCCATTTCGCACGTCAGGCTCAGCCCCGTGGGGCCGGCTCCGACGATCGGTACGTCAGTCATGACGAGTCCTTTCCTGCGTGTGATCCCCGTCGACCTCGCGTCGATGTCTCAAGGAAAGCGCCTCACGAGAAAAAAAGCAACCCGGTTACAAAATTTACTCGGTCACGAAACTGTGCTACGGTGTACGCATGGAAAACACGACGGGTCTCCGTGAGAACAAGAAGCTGCGTACGCGCCGCCAGCTGGCGGCCACGGCGCTCGAACTCTTTCTGGAACGCGGCTTCGACGCCGTCTCGGTGGCGGACATCGCCGCCGCGGCGGAAGTCTCCAAGCCCACGCTGTTCCGGTACTTCCCGAGCAAGGAGGATCTGGTGCTGGACCGGTTCGCCGACCACCAGGACGAGGCGGCGCGCATCGTGCGGGGCCGGATGCCGGGGCGGGGCCCCGTCGGCGCCCTGCACGAGCACTTCGTCGCGGCCCTCGCGGAGCGCGATCCGATCACCGGCCTGTGCGACCACCCCGACGTCCTGGCCTTCCAGAAGCTGGTCTACTCCACCGCCGGCCTAGAAACGCGGATCGCCCACTACAGCGCCCGGGAGGTGGACCTGCTCGCCGATGCGCTCGAAGCCGAGTCGGTTCCGCCGCTCACCGCCCGGCTGGCGGCCCTGAACCTGGTGACCGCCCGTCAGGAGCTGGGCCGGGCGAACTATCGTCGGATCGATTCCGGCAAGAGCGCCGACGAGGCCCACCCGGAGGCCGTGGCCGAGGCCGACCGGGCCTTCGGAATGCTGGCCGGCGGGCTCGAGCGGGTCCTGCCCATACGCGGGGCCTGATCCGCGCGGACCGCCAGGTCAGCCGGTCAGGATGCGCTTCAGTTCGCGGGCGGCGCGCGGCGGAGCCACGTCCGTGCGGTGCGCCAGGGCGATCGTGCGGCGCAGGGGCGAACCGGCCAGCGGGGTCGCCCGCAGGCCCGGGCCCGCGCGGTCGACCACCATCGCCGGGACCACCGCCACCCCCAGCCCGGCCCGGACGAAGCCGAGCACCGCGTCCATCTCGCCGCCCTCCACGGTGAACACCGGCTCGAAGCCTTCCGCGCGGCAGGCCGTCACCGTCATCTCCCGCAGGTCGTAGCCGTGCCGGAACATCACCATCGGCTCGTCCCGCAGCCCGGAGACGGTCAGCTCACGGCCTTCGCCGGGCGGCGGCAGCTCGGACGAGGAGACCACCACCAGGTCCTCCGTCAGCAGCTCCACCGTCGTCAGCGCCGGAGCCGAAGGCGGCAGGGGCAGCGCGATCAGAGCCAGGTCCAGCGCCCCCCGCGCCAGTTCCCGTACCAGGTCGAGCGAGCCGCTCTCCTCGATCAGCAGCTCGATCCCCGGATGCGCCGTGTGGAAGGCGCGCAGCACATCCGGCAGCAGGCCCGTGCACACGCTCGGGGTGGCGCCCAGCCGGATCCGGCCGCGCCGCAGCTGTGCCAGCTCCTGCACCTCCTGCCGGGCCGTGTCCGCGTCCGCCAGGATCCGCCGGGCCAGCGGCAGCAGGGCGTCACCCGCGTCCGTGAGTGTGATGTTGCCCCGAGCCCGGCTGAAGAGCTCCGCCCCCAGCTCCCGCTCGAGCGCCTTGATCTGCTGGGACAACGAAGGCTGGGCCACGTGCACCCGCTCCGCGGCCCGGGTGAAGTGCCGGGTCTCCGCCACGGCCACGAAGTAGAGGAGCTGCTGGAACTGCATCCGCCCAGGTTACGCCCCTTCATAGGTGGGGGCTATCAATAGGAGCTCCATCATGTCTTGGACCTTTCAGGACGTTGGTCCTTACCGTCGGTGTCATGGCTATGGCAACGCGGACGGACCGACGGCCGTCCACCACACGCACGATCTGGGACTCGTCGGTCGGCAAGAAGACCGTGATGGCGGTCTCCGGCCTGGTCATGCTCGGCTACCTCGTCGTGCACATGCTCGGCAACCTCAAGATCTTCTTCGGGGCGGACGAGTTCAACGGGTACGCCCACTGGCTGCGCACCCTCGGTTCTCCGTTCCTGCACCACGAGTGGGCGCTGTGGATCGTGAGGGTGGCGCTGCTGGCGGCCGTCGCCGCCCACGCCGTGTCCGCGTACCAGCTCAGCCGGCGGGACATCAGGGCCCGCCCCGTGAAGTACGCGCACAAGCGCCGCCGCGCGAGCTACGCCACCCGGACCATGCGCTGGGGCGGCATCATCCTGGCCCTGTTCATCGTGTGGCACCTGCTCGACCTCACCACGCTCACCGTCAACGAGCGCGCGTGGGCCGGCCATCCCTACGAGAACGTGCTCTCGACCTTCTCCACCTGGTACGGGAACACCGTCTACATCGTGGCGATGGCAGCCCTCGGCCTGCACGTCCGCCACGGCTTCTGGAGCGCCGCACAGACCCTCGGCGCGGGCAGCGCCCGGCGCGACCGGACACTGAAGTTCCTGGCCAACGCCCTGGCCCTCGTCCTCTTCGCGGGCTTCGTGTCCGTCCCCGTCGCCGTCATGACCGGAGTGGTGAGCTGACCATGAGCCCCAACGACAGCAGCTTCGCCCACTACACCACCGGTGAGCCCCTGGCCGACGCCAAGGCCCCCGAAGGCCCGATCGCGGAACGCTGGGACCGCCGCCGCTTCGAGGCCAGGCTCGTGAACCCGGCCAACCGCCGCAAGCACACCGTCATCGTCGTCGGCACCGGCCTCGCGGGCGGCGCCGCCGGTGCCACCCTCGCCGAACAGGGCTACCACGTCGTCCAGTTCTGCTTCTCGGACTCTCCCCGCCGCGCCCACTCCATCGCCGCCCAGGGCGGCATCAACGCCGCGAAGAACTACCGCAACGACGGCGACTCGGTGCACCGTCTCTTCTACGACACCGTCAAGGGAGGGGACTTCCGCGCCCGCGAGTCCAACGTCCACCGCCTGGCGCAGATCTCCGTCGAGATCATCGACCAGTGCGTGGCGCAGGGAGTTCCCTTCGCCCGTGAGTACGGCGGCCTCCTCGACACCCGCTCCTTCGGTGGAGTCCAGGTCTCCCGCACCTTCTACGCCCGCGGCCAGACCGGACAGCAGCTTCTCCTCGGCGCCTACCAGGCACTCTCCCGGCAGATCGCCGCGGGCAACGTCGAGATGCACGCCCGCACCGAGATGCTCGACCTGATCGTGGTCGACGGAGTGGCCCGCGGCATAGTGGCCCGCGACCTGGTCTCCGGTGAGATCACCACGCACCACGCCGACGCGGTGGTGCTGGCGAGCGGCGGCTACGGCAACGTCTTCTATCTCTCCACCAACGCCATGAACTCCAACGCGACGGCCGTCTGGCGGGCGCACCGGCGCGGCGCGTACTTCGCCAACCCCTGCTTCACCCAGATCCACCCCACCTGTATCCCGCGCACCGGCGACCACCAGTCCAAGCTGACCCTGATGAGCGAGTCCCTGCGCAACGACGGCCGCATCTGGGTCCCCAAGGCCCAGGGCGACCACCGCCCCGCCGCGGACATCCCCGAGTCCGAGCGCGACTACTACCTGGAGCGGATCTACCCCTCCTTCGGCAACCTCGTCCCCCGCGACATAGCCTCCCGCGCCGCCAAGAACGTCTGTGACGAGGGCCGCGGCGTCGGGCCCGGCGGCCAGGGCGTCTACCTCGACTTCGCCGACGCCATCCGCCGCATGGGCCGGGACAAGGTCGCCGAGAAGTACGGCAACCTCTTCGAGATGTACGAGCGGATCACCGCGGAGAACCCGTACGAGGTCCCCATGCGGATCTACCCCGCCGTCCACTACACGATGGGCGGCCTGTGGGTCGACTACGACCTCCAGACCACCGTCCCCGGCCTCTTCGCGATCGGCGAGGCGAACTTCTCCGACCACGGAGCCAACCGGCTCGGCGCGTCCGCCCTGATGCAGGGACTGGCCGACGGCTACTTCGTACTTCCCTCCACCATCAACGACTACCTGGCCCGCCACCCCCACCGGGAGGCCGTCGACGACACCCACCCCGAGTCCGCCGCCGCCCTGCGCGAGACCCGCGAGCGCCTCGCGAGGCTGCTCGCCGTCGACGGCGACCGCACCCCGGACTCCTTCCACCGGGAGATCGGCGAACTCATGTGGGAGTACTGCGGCATGGCCCGCACCGCGGAGGGGCTGCGCAAGGCGCTCCAGCGGATCCCGGAGATACGCGACGAGTTCTGGCAGCGGATCAAGGTCCCCGGCCGCGGCGAGGAGTTCAACCAGTCACTGGAGAAGGCAAACCGCATCGTCGACTACCTGGAACTCGCCGAGCTGATGTGTCTCGACGCCCTCCACCGCGCGGAATCCTGCGGCGGCCACTTCCGCGGGGAGTCCCAGACCGCGGCGGGCGAGGCCGAGCGGCGCGACGAGGAGTTCTCGTACGCCGCGGCCTGGGAGTTCACGGGCGGCGCCCCCGTCCTGCACAAGGAAGACCTCGTCTTCGAGTACGTCCACCCCACCCAGCGGAGCTACGCATGAAGCTCACCCTGCGCGTCTGGCGCCAGCAGAGCCCCGACGCCCCCGGCGCCATGGCCTCCTACGCGGTCGACGGCATCTCGAAGGACATGTCCTTCCTGGAGATGCTCGATACCCTCAACGAGGACCTCATCCTGCGCGGCGAGGACCCGGTCGCCTTCGACCACGACTGCCGCGAGGGCATCTGCGGCGCGTGCAGCCTCGTCATCAACGGCGACGCCCACGGGCCCGAGCGCACCACCACCTGCCAGCTCCACATGCGGTCCTTCGCCGACGGCGACACCATCGACGTCGAGCCCTGGCGGGCCGCCGCCTTCCCCGTGGTCAAGGACCTCGTCGTCGACCGCGGCTCCTTCGACCGGATCATCCAGGCCGGCGGGTACATCTCCGCCCCCACCGGCGCCGCCCCCGAGGCGCATGCCACCGCCGTGCCCAAGCGCGACGCCGACCACGCCTTCGAACACGCGGAATGCATAGGCTGCGGGGCCTGCGTGGCCGCCTGTCCCAACGGCTCGGCGATGCTCTTCACCTCGGCCAAGATCAACCACCTCAACGTCCTCCCGCAGGGCTCGCCCGAGCGGGAGACCCGGGTCCTGGACATGGTGGCCACGATGGACGAGGAGGGGTTCGGCGGCTGCACCCTCGCCGGGGAGTGCGCCACGGCCTGCCCCAAGGGCATCCCGCTCCCCTCGATCGCCGCGATGAACAAGGAGTGGCTGCGGGCGCTCCGCAAGGGTCCGCGCTGATCCGCGCGGTACGGGCGACCGCCGGGAGGCGCTCCGGGAGCGGACCGGGACGGTTCCGGCAGGGGGGTGGATCCCCGGTGGGCGCGGGCATGAGAGTCGGATGAGAAACGACCGGGAGACGGAAGTCCTGTCCATCCGCCGTATGCGTCGGTTTATGCTGACGTTGGCTTTTCGGGGGGCTGCCGGACCGGCAGAGGGCCTGTCGCGTCCGCGAACCCCGAGGTGTAGAAGATGAGTGGTATCCGCCGGTACCTCAACTGGGCGGGGCTTCGGCGCCTGGCCCGCGTACTGGGGAAACCCGGCGGCGTCCCTCGACAGCCCTCCGCGCACGAGCGGGAGCGGACCGGGAGCGGTGACGGCGCGGCCGCCGCGCCTCGCGGCCGCGAGGACGAGATCCTGGCCGCGCTGGGGGCCGCCGAGGGCGTCGTCCGCTACCGGGGCCGACTGGCCGTCGTACGGGACGACCTGCTGCCGGCCGGCCTGCGCGCGGCGAACCTGCGGGCCGCCGCCGAGGCGTTGGAAGCGGCGGACATCGGCTACGGCCTCGTACCGGACGGGGGACTGAGCCACCGGGTGGCCATCGCCCCCGGCCGCCGCGAAGCAGCCCTCACCGCCTGCGCCGACGCCTTCACCGGCCGACCCGTCTACGCCGAACTCCTGGGCGACGGCGGGGTGCTCGCCACCGTACTCGCCGAGACGCTCCCCGCCGCCGTCGCCTCGGCGGAGGCCACCGCGGGGGGCGACGCACCGCGCCCCGGCGTCAAGGGCATCCGTCTCCACCAGCCGGTGGTCACCTCCGGCCGTACCCTCCACCTCGGTGCCGACCACGGCTGCGACCTCGAGTTCTGGGACGCCCCGGACTCCGGCGCCGGCGGGATCGCCTCGCTGCGCGAGACGCCGTTCGGCTGGTGGGTCCCCTCCCTGGCCGCCACCGGCACCCACCGCGTCGGAGACCGGGAGTACCCCCTCGTGGACGCCCTCGCCCGGCGCTTCCCCGACGACATCGACTTCCCGATCGACGCCGTCATCACCTGGGTGGACGCCTCCGACCCCGCGTGGCGCCGCCGCCGAGAGCAGGCGGCCGCCGCGGCGCAGCTCCCGCCCGGCGCCGGAGCCCCCGACGCGGAGCTCCCCGCCCCGGACGCCTCCGCCGCCCCCGCCGTGGACCGCGGCGAGCACCGCTACCGCGACCGCGGCGAACTGCGCTACTGCCTGCGGTCGATCGCCGCGCACGCGCCCTGGATCCGGCACGTCTTCCTGGTCACCGACGACCAGGTCCCCGCATGGCTGGCCGCCGACCACCCCGGCATCACCGTCGTCGACCACCGCGATCTGTTCGCCGAGCCGGACGTCCTGCCCGTCTTCAACTCCCATGCCATAGAGACCCAGCTGCACCGGATACCCGGCCTCGCCGAGCACTTCGTCTACTTCAACGACGACATCTTCCTCGGCCGGTCCCAGCGCCCCCAGAACTTCTTCCTCCCCTCCGGCCTCCCCAAGGTCTTCCACGACGACCGCGCCGTCCCGCCCAGTTCCCCGGACTCCGAGGACGACGTCTTCACCCTCTCCCAGCGCGCCACCCGCCGGGCCGTCGAATCCGCCGTCGGCCGCACCTATCCGCGGATCCTGGCCCACACCCCCTACCCCCTCAGCCGCTCCCTCTTCGAGCACCTCGAAGAGCGCCTGCCCGGCGGCCTCACCGGCACCAGCCGGTCCGTGTTCCGCAGCGCCACCGACATCGCCCCCGTCACCCTGGCCGTCCACCTGGCCCTCGCCGACGGCCACGCGGTCGAAGGCGAGCTGACCGCCGCCTACGTGTCCACCGGCCACGCCGACGAGCTCGAACGCCTGGGCGACATGGTCCACCACCGCGAGTCCGACGCCTTCTGCCTCGCCGACGACGCCGGTACGCGGCTCTCCGCGCAGGCCCAGCAGCGCGCGGTCGGCGCGTTCCTGGAGGCATACTTCCCGGTCCCCTCGCCCTACGAGAGACCGGCCGAACCGGCGGTACCCCCGGCCTCCACATCCCCGTCCGCCCCGGCCTCCACATCCCCGTCCGTCCCGTCCGCCCCGCCCCCGCCCGCGTCTGCGCCGATCGGCTGACCCGGGCCTCCCGCGCCGCGCCGCGCCCCGGCAGACCTCCGCCCATGCGTGACAGTGGGCCCCATGCCACATGCCCCCACCGGGTCCGGACCGCGCCGCCGCAGCGTGCTGGCCGCCGCCCTCGCCCCGCTGGCCGCGGCCGGCTGCGCGGCCGAGGAGCACCCCCCGGCCCCCGGCCCGCCCGCCGGAGCGCGAGACGCCCTGGTCATGGTGATCCGGCACGCGGAGAAGCCGTTCGCGGGCGACACCGCCGAAGACGACGAGGGCGTCGAACACCCCGGCTCCCTGTCCGGCCGGGGGCTGCGCCGCGCCGAGGAACTGCCGCGCCTCTTCCCGCCGTCGGCCCGCTCCTCCCTGCCCCGTCCCGCCGCCGTCTTCGCGGCCGGCGGCAAGGCCGCCCCCGAGCGGTGCGGGCAGACGGTGGCGGCCCTCGCCACCGCGCTGCGCACGCCGGTGCGCGCCGGGTTCGCCGTCGGCGCCGAACCCGTCCTCGCCCGGGCCGTGCTGGCCGCCCCGATGCCCGCCCTGGTCTGCTGGGAGCCGGCCGGCATCCCCCGCCTGGTCCGGGCCCTCGGCGCACACCAGGTCGTCGGCGTGCCCGCCGCCTGGCCCGACCGGTACGACCTCGTCTGGATGTTCACCCGCCGCCAGGGCCTGTGGAGCTTCCGCGAACTGCCGCAGAACCTGCTGCCCGGCGACGCGTAGCGCCGGTGCCGGGGCGCGCCGTCACGGGGCGCCCCGGCCGCCGTCCTCCGCCAGCGCCCTCGCCAGGTACGGTGCCGTGCGGCCCACCCCGGCCGCGGCCACCTCCGCCGGGGTGCCCGTCGCCACGACGCGGCCGCCCTCCGTACCGCCGCCCGGACCCAGGTCGATCACCCAGTCCGCGCCCGCCACCACCGCCATGTCGTGCTCGACCACGACCACCGAGTGCCCGGCGTCCACCAGCCCGTGCAACTGCCGCAGCAGCACCCGTACATCGGCCGGATGCAGTCCCGTCGTCGGCTCGTCCAGTACGTACAGGGTGTGGTCGTGGCGCACGCGCTGCAGCTCCGTCGCCAGCTTGATCCGCTGCGCCTCGCCGCCCGACAGTTCCGTCGCCGGCTGCCCGAGCCGCAGGTAGCCGAGCCCGATGTCCTCCAGGGCCCGCAGACTGCGCGCCGCCGCCGGCACCCGCGCGAAGAAGTCCGCCGCCGCCTCCACCGTCAGCCCGAGGACCTCCGCGATGTCCAGGCCCCCGTACCGGACCTCCAGGGTCTCGGGGTTGTACCGGGCTCCTGCGCAGGCGGGGCACGGGGCGTACGTGCTCGGCAGGAACAGCAGCTCCACCGAGACGAAGCCCTCGCCCTGACAGGTCTCGCACCGGCCGCCCGGCACGTTGAAGGAGAACCGGCCCGGCTTCCAGCCGCGTGCCCGCGCCTGCGGCGCCGCCGCGAAGAGCCGGCGCACCACGTCGAACAGCCCCGTGTAGGTCGCCAGGTTGGACCGGGGGGTGCGGCCGATCGGCTTCTGGTCGACCTCCACCAGCCGCCGTACGGGGAAGTCCGCGTCCGCCAGCCGCTCGCCGGCCTCCCGGGCCAGCACCTGGCCCACCAGCGTGGACTTCCCCGAGCCCGACACCCCGGTCACCGCCGTGAACACCCCCAGCGGGATGCGGGCCTCCACCCCGCGCAGGTTGTGCCGGTCGACCGGGCCCAGGAGCATGGACCCGCTCGCCCCGCGCACCGGCCGGCGCGCACGGTCCGCCGGGGCCGTCCCGGACAGGTACGGCGCCGTGGCCGACCCCGGTACGTCCGCCAGGCCCGCGGGCGGCCCGCTGTACAGCACCTGTCCGCCGTGCTCCCCGGCCAGCGGCCCCACGTCCACCAACCAGTCCGCGTGCCGCACCACGTCCAGGTGGTGTTCCACGACGAACACCGTGTTCCCGGCCTCCTTGAGCCGGTCCAGTACGCCGAGGAGGGCCTCCGTGTCGGCGGGGTGCAGCCCGGCCGACGGCTCGTCCAGTACGTACACCACGCCGAACAGGCCCGACCTGAGCTGCGTGGCCAGCCGCAGCCGCTGCAGTTCGCCCGCGGACAGGGAGGGTGCCGTCCGGTCCAGGCTCAGATAGCCGAGCCCGAGCTCGGCAACGGGTCCGATCCGCGCGCGCAGGTCCTCCGTCAGGACCCGCGCCGCCTCCCCGGCCGCGGGCGCGGACTCCCGTACGGAGGCCAGGGCGGAGGCCAGTACGGCGTCCAGTTCGGACAGCGGCATCCCCGCGAGGTCCGCGATGCCGTACCCGGCGAAGGTCACGGCCAGCGCCTCCGGACGCAGCCGGTGCCCCTCGCACGCGGGGCACGGCGAGTCGGCGAGGAACGTCTCGGCGCGCGCCCTCAGAGCGGCGCTCTTGCTGTCCGCGAACGTCCGCATGACGTGGCGGTGCGCGCTCATGTACGTGCCCTGGTAGGGCCGCTGGATCCGGTCGGCGTCGCGTACCGGGTGCACCGTCACGACCGGCTGCTCCTCGGTGAACAGGATCCACTCGCGGTCCTTCGCGGGCAGCTCCCGCCAGGGCCGGTCCACGTCGTGGCCGAGGGCCTCCAGGACATCGCGCAGGTTCTTCCCCTGCCAGGCGCCCGGCCAGGCCGCGATGGCACCCTGACGGATCGACAGGTGCGGGTCCGGTACGAGCAGTTCCTCGCTGGTGCGGTGGATCCGGCCGATCCCGTGGCACGAAGGGCAGGCGCCGGCCGCGGTGTTGGGGGAGAAGGCGTCGGAGTCGAGGTGCCGGGCGCCCGGGGGATAGGTGCCGGCCCGGGAGAACAGCATGCGCAGCGAGTTCGACACCAGGGTCACCGTCCCCACCGAGGAGCGCGAACCGGGAGAGGAGCGGCGCTGCTCCAGCGAGACGGCGGGCGGCAGTCCCGTGACGGAGTCGACCTTCGGCGCTCCGATCTGGTGGATGAGGCGGCGGGCGTACGGGGCGACCGACTCGAAGTACCGGCGCTGGGCCTCCGCGTAGAGCGTCCCGAAGGCGAGCGAACTCTTGCCGGACCCGGAGACGCCCGTGAACACGGTCAGCGCGTCGCGCGGGACGTCCACGTCGACGCCGCGCAGATTGTGCTCCCGGGCGCCCCGCACGCGGACGTACGGATCGACGGCGCGAGGATCGCGGGCCGGGGGACCGGCGGGGAAGGGTGCGGAGGCGGGCGGGTGCATTCGTCCCAGTTTAGAGGCCCGCGATCCGTGCCAGCCCGCGATAGGACTCCAGCAGCGCCGTCCGGTCGTACGTGGACGTGGTGACGAGCAGCTCGTCCGCGCCGGTCAGCGCGGCCACCTCGGACAGCTCCGCCGCCACCTGCTCCCCGGTGCCGTGGACGTGCCCGGCGAGGGCGCCCTCGTACAGCTCCCGCTCCTTGGAGGACATCTCCAGCGCCTCGACCTCCTCGGCCGGGCGGAGCGGGGGGAAGCTGCCCCGGGTGCGGGAGCAGGCCAGGGCCCACGCCTCCGGGACCAGGATCCGCCGGGCCTCCTCAGCGGTGGCGGCCACGGCCACGGTCCCGGAGACCACGACGTACGGCTCCGGGCCCCACGCGGACGGCCGGAACTCCCGCCGGTACGTCCCGACGGCCTCCGCGACCCGGTCCCGGGAGCGCAGATCGCCCACCACCAGTGGCAGCCCGGCCCGGGCGGCGATGCCGGCCCCGGCGCCGGTGGCCAGGACGAAGGCGGGGATCCGCAGCCCCTCGGCGGGGCGCGCGTGGATCTCGGGGTGCGCCGTCTGGCTGCCGTCGAGCCAGCCCAGCAGCTCGGCCAGCCGCCCCTCGAACCGGTCGGCGTCCCCGGTGTCCCGGCCCAGGGCGCGCCGGATCCCGTCGGTGAACCCGACGGAGCGGCCGAGTCCCATGTCGATCCGGCCGGGGAAGAGGGACTCCAGCACCCCGAACTGCTCGGCGACCACCATCGGCTGGTGGTTGGGCAGCATGACCCCGCCCGTGCCGACCCGGATCCGCCGGGTCGCTCCGGCGACGGCGGCCGCCAGCACGGTGGGGGCGGAGCCCGCCACGCCGGGCACGCTGTGGTGCTCCGAGACCCAGAAGCGGTGGTATCCGAGCTCCTCCGCCGCGCGGGCCAGCTCCACGGTGTCGCGCAGCGCCTGCGGGGCGGGGTGGCCCTCACGGGTGCGGGACCGGTCGAGTATCGAGAGTTTTCGGATCACACTCGTGTCAACGCCGGGCGGCCGCGAGGATTCCCGGACCGGGGCGGGGAGGCCGGCCGCAGGCGCGTTTGCCCTCTCCGCCCACTCCGCCCTCTCCGCCCGCTCGCGCCGCCTGGCCCGCCCTCCTCCCCGCCGGCCCTTCCGGGGGCGCCCTAGGGTGGCGGGATGACCGAGAGCACCGTGCGGCCGCTGGCCGTCTTCGACATCGACAACACCCTGGCCGACACCGGCCACCGCCAGCACTTCCTGGAGGGTCGGCCCCGCGACTGGAACGGTTTCTTCAAGGCGGCCCCGGCCGATCCGCCGCTCGCCCGCGGGGTGGCGCTGGCGCGGGAGAGCGCGCGGGAGTGCGAGCTGGTGTACCTGACGGGCCGTCCCGAACGGTGCCGCAAGGACACGGTCGACTGGCTCGCGCGGCACGGCCTGCCCGAGGGAACGCTGTCGATGCGCGGGAACCAGGACCGGCGGCCGGCCCGGACGACGAAGCTGGAGGTGCTCAAGCGGATCGCCCGGGGCCGGGAGGTGCGGATGCTCGTCGACGACGACGAGCTGGTGTGCGGGGCGGCACGCGCCGCGGGCTTCCGGGTGGTCCTGGCGGACTGGGCCGCGGACGCGCCGGAGCTCAAGGCGGCCCAGGAAGGCGAGGGCCGCACCTGAGCGGACCGCACCTGAGCGGGCAGGCCCGGGGCGAACAGGGCAGGGCCGGTCGGCCCCGGGCTCAGGCGTCCTCGTCGAGGCGGAAGCCGACCTTGAGGCCCACTTGGTAGTGCGCCACCTCGCCGTTCTCGATGTGCCCGCGCACCTGTACGACTTCGAACCAGTCCAGGTTGCGCAAGTGCTGCCCCGCCCGGGTGATCCCGTTGCTGATGGCCTGATCGATGCCCTCGGGGGAAGTGCCGACGATCTCGGTCACCCGGTACGTGTGATTGGACATGGGGGTCTCCCGACACTGGGTGGCTGTTGCCTTGTTCTACGGTGCCCCAGTTAGTCCTGCTCCGCGAACTTTGCGCGAAGAGTCACGGGCCAAACCCTCTTGACCCGCCTATTGGTCTATGCCAATTTCAAGCCATCTGAGCCCCGTTCCCAGAAGGTGACCTTCGTGAAGATGCGCTTCCTTGCCGTGTGTACCGCCCTCGCGGCCGCGGCCGCCCTCACGGGCTGCAGCCAGTTGGCCGACTCGGCCGGAGGACCACAGAAGGTGACGCTGTGGCTGATGAAGGGCAGCGCCTCGGACGACTTCATCGCCAAGTTCACCGCGTCGTTCGAACAGGAGCATTCCGGCGTCGACCTGGAGGTGAAGATCCAGGACTGGACGGGCATCGGCGACAAGGTGAGCGGCGTCCTCTCCGGCGAGAGCAAGGAGAGAGCCGACGTCATAGAGGTGGGCAACACCCAGGTGTCCCGGTACATCGAGGTCGGCGGCCTCTCCGAACTCACCCTCGAGGGCCTGCGCGAGTGGGGCAACAAGGACTGGCTCAAGGGCCTCTCCGACCCCGGCAGTGTCAACGGCGCCCAGTACGGCGTCCCCTGGTACGCCGCCAACCGCGTGGTCATCTACAACAAGGACCTCTTCGCCGGGGCCGGGATCAAGGCCCTGCCCAAGAACCGCCAGGAGTGGATCCAGGCCACCCAGCGGCTCGACAAGGGCGACCAGCAGGGCATCTACCTCGCGGGCCAGAACTGGTACGTCCTCGCCGGATTCGTCTGGGACGAGGGCGGTGACCTCGCCGTCGAGAACAGCGGCAAGTGGACGGGCACGCTCCACGACGACAGGGCACTGGCCGGCATGGAGTTCTACAAGCAGCTCCAGGGCCTCGGCGACGGCCCCAAGGACGCCGACGAGGAGACGCCTCCGCAGTCGGAGGTCTTCGCCCGAGGGCAGGTCGCGCAGATCATCGGCCCGCCCAGCCAGGTCAAGGAGATCGAGGCCGCCAACCCCGCCCTGAAGGACAAGCTCGGCTTCTTCCCGATCCCCGGCAAGACCTCGGAGAAGGCGGGCGCCGTCTTCACCGGCGGCTCCGACCTGATCATCCCGGAGAAGACCCGGCAGCGGGCTCACGCGGTGGACGTGATCACCGCCCTGGTCAGCGAGAAGTGGCAGACCGAGCTCGCCCGCACCATGAGCTACGTGCCGAACCGGACGTCCCTGGCCCACGTGGTCGAGGGCAACGAGGGGGCGATGGCCATGGCCCCCGGAGCGGCCCAGGGCCGGGCCACCCCGAAGTCCGCCCGGTGGGCCGAGGTGGAGGCCGAGAACCCGATCAAGCCGTACATGACGGCCGTCCTCACCGGCCAGGACCCCAAGCAGGCCGCTCAGGCGGCTTCCGACACGATCAGCAGGGTCCTCGGCTCCGACCGCTGAGCGCCGCGCGGCACCTCCCGCGCCCCCGGCGCACGGCCGCGGGCCACCCGCCGAGCGCCGAGTTCAGCGTCCGCACATCCGGGGGCCTCGGAGCGGCCATGTCGAATCCAGTCCGCCACGGAAGAAGTAAGGAGCCAGGCCGCACACCCGCCGGCCTGGCTCTCCGTGCCCGGCTCAGGAGTCGCCATGACGATCGCACCCCTGTCCCCGTCCCCCCTCCTCAGCGCCCCGGCCACCGCCACCCCCGTCCCGGTTCCCGCCCCGGTCCCCGGCGCGGTGGCCGCCGCGGCCCTCCCCGCCCACTACGCCGTCCGCCTCGCGCGCGACGAGGACGAGGTGCGCGCCGCCCAGCGCCTGCGCCACCAGGTCTTCGCCGGAGAGTTCGGCGCCCGCCTGGACGGCCCGGAGCCGGGTCTCGACGCCGACGCCTTCGACGCGTACTGCGACCACCTCCTCGTCCTCGACGAGGAGACCGGCCAGGTCGTCGGCACCTACCGGCTGCTGCCCCCGCAGCGCGCCGCCGTCGCCGGACGCCTCTACTCCGAGGGCGAGTTCGACCTCTCCGCCCTCGACCCCATCCGCCCCGACCTCGTCGAGGTCGGCCGCTCCTGCGTCCACCCCGACCACCGCAACGGCGCCGTCATCGCCCTCATCTGGGCCGGCCTCGCCCGCTACATGGACCGCTCCGGGCACAACTGGCTCGCCGGGTGCTGCTCGATCCCGCTCGCCGATGGCGGAGTCCTGGCCGCCGCCACCCGGGAGACCACCCTGGCCCGTAACCTCGCCCCCGAGGAGTACCGCGTCACCCCGCACCTCCCCTGGAACCCCGCGGGCATCACCCACCCCGGCCGGATGGAGGTGCCCCCGCTGCTCCGCGGCTACCTGCGCCTGGGCGCCTGGGTCTGCGGCGAGCCGGCCCTCGACGCCGGGTTCGGCTGCGCCGATCTGTACGTCCTGCTCTCCCTGCGCCGTACGAACCCGCGCTACCTCAGGCACTTCCTCTCGCTCGCCCCGGCCGCATGAGCGGCTGGCTGCCCACCTCGCCGTGCACCCCCGAGGGCTGCGCCGCCCACCAGGGGCGCACCGCGGGCCTGCCGCGGGCGGTGCTCCGGCTGACCACCGCCCTGGCACTGCTCCTCGCCGGCGTCCTGTGCGCCCCGCCGGTCCGGCTGCTGCCGGCCGGCCCCCGGCACGCGGTGCTGCGGGCCTGGGCCGCCGCGCTCGTACGGTCCTTCGGGATACGCGTCGTCCCGTACGGCAGCCCCGGCCCGGACGGGGGCCGCCTGATCGTCGCCAACCACATCTCCTGGCTGGACATCCCGCTCGTCCTCGCCGTCCTCCCCTCCCGGATGCTGGCCAAGAGCGACCTCCGGGGGTGGCCGGTCCTCGGCCGCCTCGCCCGGCGGGCCGGAACCCTGTTCATCGAACGCGACCGGATCCGCTCCCTGCCCGCCACCATCGGGGAGGTCACCGGCGTGCTGCTGGCCGGGGGCCGGGTCACCGTCTTCCCCGAGGGATCCACCTGGTGCGGGCGCGCCCGGGGGCTCTTCCGCAGGGCCGCCTTCCAGGCCGCCCTGGACGCGCGGGTCCCCGTACAGCCCGTGCACCTCGCGTACCTGCGGGGCGACGGGGAGCCGGCCGGGGAGCCCGCCTTCGTCGGTGACGATCCGCTGACCGCCTCCCTGTGGCGGACCGCCCGTGCCCGCGGCGTGCGGGCCGAGGTCAGGCTGCTGCCGCGGATCCCGCCGGGCCGGTACGCGGACCGGCGGGACCTCGCGGCCGCGGCTCAGGCGGCCGTCAGCGCCGCCGCGGGCCCGGCGCCGTCACCCGGGATCCCCGCTCAGCCGGCCGGGGCGTGGGCGACCGACAGGGACAGCGCGAAGCGGCCCGCCGCGTCCGTCCACCACTGGGTCAACTCCAGCCCCACAGCGGCCAGTTCCTTGCGCACCCCCTCCTGACGGAACTTCGCCGAGATCTCCGTCAGGATCTCCTCGCCCGCCGCGAACGGCACCACCACGTCCAGCGCCCGGATCTTCACCAGCAGGTCCGACCGGGCCCGCAGCCGCATCTCGATCCACTCCCGCTCCCGGTTCCACACCGCCACGTGATCGAAGTCGGCGGTGTGGAAGTCCGCGTTCAACTCCCGGTTGACGACGGCCAGGACGTTCTTGTTGAACTCCGCCGTCACCCCCCGGCCGTCGTCGTACGCCGCCACCAGTACGGCCTCCTCCTTCACCAGGTCCGTCCCCATCAGCAGCGCGTCCCCCGGCGAGAGCATCGCCCGTACGGAGGCCAGGAACAGGGCCCGCTCCGGCGGCAGCAGGTTGCCGATGGTGCCGCCCAGGAACACCACCAGCCGCGGCCCGGGGGACTGCGGAAGCCGCAGGGCCCGCGTGAAGTCGGCCACCAGCGCGTGCACGCGCAGCCTCGGATGCGCCTCCAGGAGGGATTCCGCGGCCCCCCTGAGGGCGCTCTCGCTCACGTCCACCGGTACGTACGTGTCCAGCCCGGGCATCGCCTCGATCAGGTGCCGGGTCTTCTCCGAGGATCCGGAGCCCAGCTCCACCAGGGTCCGGGCCCCGCTCGCCGCGGCGATCTCACCGGCCCGCTCCAGCAGGATCTCCCGCTCCGCCCGGGTCGGGTAGTACTCGGGCAGCCGGGTGATCTCCTCGAACAGCTCGCTGCCCCGTGCGTCGTAGAACCACTTGGGCGGCAGCGCCTTGGGGGTGCTCGTCAGCCCGTGCAGGACGTCCGTGCGCAGCGCGGCCTCCGCGGCGTTCTCGTCGAGGGTCCGGGTCAACTGGAAGTCACTCACGAGCGCTCCTTCTCCCCGAGCGGGGTCTCCTTGAGAGGGGTCAGTTCGACCCGCGTACGGGTGGCGGTCAGCAAGGTCCGGTCGGGCACCTCGCACCAGCGGGTGTCGTCGTCGTACGGCTCGGAGGCCACCACCGTGCGGCGGGCCTCCGGATCGGCCAGGTACCAGAGCGAATCGCCCCAGGCCGTCGCGGCGATGGCCGCCCCGTCGGTCAGCAGCAGGTTCAGCCGGGAGCCGGGCGCGGCGGTGGCCACCTCCCGGACCGCCTCGGCGAGCGCCGTGCCCAGACCGTCCCCGGCACGCAGCCGGCGCAGGACCAGGGCCCACACGAACGCCGAATCCGTGCGCGCGGACAGCCGGAGCAGCTCCCGTGGCGGCAGCGCGGCCGCGAGCGGCGCCACCGCGTCGGGCCAGTCCCGCACCGCGCCGTTGTGGCTGAACAGCCACGGCCCGTCCGCGAACGGCGCCGCCGCGGCCTCGCCGTCGGCCCCGGCCCGGGTGGCGTCCCGTACGGCGGCCAGCAGGGCCCCGCTGCGCACCACGCGGGCGAGGTCGGTGAAGGTCTCGTCGCCCCAGACGGGGCCCGACCGGCGGTAGCGGCCCGGAACGGGGTCGCCCTCCGCGTACCAGCCGACGCCGAAGCCGTCGGCGTTGACCGTGCCGTTGCGTTGCCGGCGCGGCTCCCAGGACTGGCGAACGAGGGAGTGCCCGGGCTCGCTCAGCAGTCGCCCGAGGGCCACCTCGGGCCCCAGATAGGCGAGGTGACGGCACATCAGGCGGCACCGTCCCGTGCCGTGCGGAACCCGGAGAAGATCTGCCGGCGCACCGGGAGGTCCCAGTTGCGGAACGTGCCGCGGCACGCGACCTGGTCGACCGCGAAGGAGCCGCCGCGCAGCACCTTGTGCTCCGGCCCGAAGAACACCTCCGAGTACTCCCGGTACGGGAACGGCCGGAACCCCGGGTACGGCAGGAAGTCGGAGGCCGTCCACTCCCACACGTCGCCGATCAGCTGGCGCACCCCGAGGGCGGAGGCCCCGGCGGGGTAGCTGCCCGCCCGGGCCGGGCGCAGGTGGCGCTGGCCGAGGTTGGCGTGGGCGGGGGTCGGGTCGGCGTCGCCCCAGGGGTAGCGGGTCGAGCGGCCGGTCGCCGGATCGTGCCGGGCGGCCTTCTCCCACTCCTCCTCCGTGGGCAGCCGGCGGCCCGCCCAGCGGGCGTACGCGTCCGCCTCGTACCAGCTGACGTGCAGCACCGGCTCCTCGGCCGGAACCGGCTCGGTCACCCCGAAGCGGCGGCGCAGCCACTGGCCGTCCTCCCGGCGCCAGAACAGGGGCGCGGCGATGCCGTGGGCGCGGATCTGCTCCCAGCCGGGCGGCGCCCACCAGCGGGGGTCGCGGTAGCCGCCGTCCGCGATGAACTCCTCGTACGCGGCATTGGTCACCGGGGCCGTGTCGATCCAGAACGGCCCGGTCTCCCGGGTGTGGGCGGGGCGTTCGTTGTCGAGCGACCACGGTTCGGCGGAGGTGCCCATCGTGAACGGGCCACCGGGGACGAGGACTTCGGCCGCGGACGGCGGAACGAACGGCGCGTCCGGCTCCGGAGCCGTCAGTACGGGGGCGCCCGGCCGGAGCTGATGTGTGATCAGCATGGTCTCGTCGTGCTGCTGTTCGTGCTGGGCGATCATGCCGAACACGTAGCCGGAGTCCAGCAGCTCCGTCCCTTCCAGAGGGGTGTGCTCCAGCAGGTCGAAGACCCGGCCCCGCACCTCGGCCGCGTACCGGCGGGCCTCGTCGGGGGCCAGCAGCGGCAGCTTCGGCCGCTCGGCGCGCGGGTGCTCGAAGGCGTCGTACAGCGGGTCGATCTCGGGGTGCATGGACGGGCGGCCCGCGACGTTGCGCAGCAGCCACAGCTCCTCCATGTTCCCGATGTGCGCCAGGTCCCAGACCAGCGGGGACATGAGGGGCGAGTGCTGCGCGACCAGGTCGGGCTCGCTCACGGGGTCGGTGAGTGCGGCCGTACGGGCGCGGGCGGCGGTCAGCGCGGCGGCCGCCCGCTCCCTCAGGTCCTCGGGGGGCGCGCGGTGCGCTTCGGTGGTCACGGGCGGACCTCCGCTCCGGCGAGCAGCCGCTCGGGCGGGTCGTCGGCCGGACATCGGCCGCGCAGGACGTACCGGTCGGCGAACGCCGCGACCGTGTCCCGTACGCGCGTGCTCGCACCGAGCCGGGGCAGCGCCTCGGCGGCGGCCCGGAAGCAGGCGGTCGCCGCGCCGCGCAGCTCGGGGTCGGCCAGCCCGTGCCGGGCGGCGGACCTCCAGAGCGGGTTGCGGGGCGCGGGCGCGTGGCCGTAGGAGTCCGCCAGCGCCTTCGCCACCCGGTACGCCGTCTCGGCGGCCTCCGGGTCGTCGAACAGCGCGTGGACGACGGCCAGGGGCACCACCCAGCCGTCGTCGCCGGGCTGCGCGTCGATCATCCGCAGTTCGAGGTGGCCGCGGGGGCGGACCGGCGGGAACAGCGTGCTGAGGTGGTAGTCGAGGTCTTCGGCGTCCGGGCGCCGCAGCCCCGGGGGCCCGCCGCCGCGCAGCCAGTCCCGGAAGGTCATCCCGCGGGGCACCGTCCACGGGTCGCCGTCGTAGGACCGTACGCACATCAGCTCGGTGTCCAGTGCCTGCCGGACCCACCCGGACCGGGGCGCGGTGTCCATCGGCGGGGCGAGGGCGCGCCGGCTGTCGATGTCGGCCCAGTTCCCCTGGCGGGCGCTGCGCCAGCCGGCGTACGGGCCTTCCGGACCCGGGGAGTTGGCGAACGCGGCCACCAGCACCGCGCCGAGCAGGTGGGCGAGGCGCCAGCGGCGGCCGAGGCCGAACAGGCCGGGCTCCTCCTGTCCGGCGTCCACGCAGACCTGCACGGACGCGGAGCCGCACATCATGGCGCGGCCGGCCGGGCCGGTGCGGTCGAAGTGGGCCTCCATCGCCTCGTAGCGCGGGCTGTGCAGCAGCCGGTGGTACGGGCGGCGCGGGTCCTGGCCGAGGCCGCGCAGGACCAGGCCGCGGGGGAGCAGCGCGGCCCGGACGGCCGCGAGGTCGGACCGGAGGTCGTCCACGCACCCGGTGAGGGAGTCCGACGGGGCGGAACTGAGCTCCAGCTGGCCGCCGGGTTCGACGGTCACCGAGGAGTGCAGGGGCAGGGCGCGGGCGGCGGCGTGCGCGGAGCGCAGCCGCTCGGGCGGCACGGGCAGGCCGGGGCGCTCGGCGTCCACGACGAGCCATTCGAGCTCGGCGCCGATGAGCCGTGGCGGGCCGGTCTTGAAACAGATGCCGTGGAGCAGGTCCTCGGCCTCCGTCTCGCTGAGGGTCGCGCCGGGGGCAGGCGCGGCCGGGTGGGGGGCCTGTGGTGCGGGAACGGCTGAGTCGTGTGACATGACCGGGTCCTCGTCTCCTGTCGTAGGCCGTGACATCACCGGTGCCTACCCGTCCTCGGAGCACAAATTCCTTTGTTTCCCAGGGCCGCGATGCCCAGGATGAGGTGTGAGCAGCAGATTGCGCGCGGTCGCGCGGGAGAACTCCGAGGTCCTGGCGGCCGGCGGCTACCGGACGCGGTCGGGGCGGCAGGTTTCCCTGGCAGCCGCCCTGGCGGAAGCCAAGGCAGGAACCAGGATATATGGACCAAACCCTGTCATTCCAGACGAGCTGCCATCGGGGGGATGCGGTCCGACGGCGTTCGAGGTCACGGGAGAGAGCAGCACGGTGGCGGCCCGCAGGCTCGCGACGCGGGACTCCGGGACCACTTCCGTGGCGGTTCTGAACTTCGCCTCGGCCCGGAACCCCGGGGGCGGATACGTGCGCGGGGCCAAGGCCCAGGAGGAGGCCCTGTGCCGCGCCTCAGCCCTGTACGAGACCCTGCTCGAGGCGCCGGAGTACTACGAGGTCCACCGGGCGGAACGCAGCACCTTCTACACCGACCGGGTGATTCACTCGCCCGGGGTCCCCGTCTTCCGCGACGACCGGGGCGCGCTGCTGGAGACCCCCTTCCGGGCCGGCTTCCTCACCTCCCCGGCGCCGAACGCGGGCACGATCCGCCGCCAGGAGCCCGAGCGGACCGACGAGATCCCCGGCGCCCTGCTGCGGCGCGGGGAACGCGTGCTGGAGGTCGCCGCGCTGCACGGCTACCGGCGGCTGGTGTTGGGGGCATGGGGGTGCGGGGTGTTCCGCAACGACCCCGGGCAGGTGGCCGACGCCTTCCGGACCCTTCTGACCGGCCGGTTCACGGACACGTTCGAACGGGTCGTGTTCGGCATCCTGGACCGTGACCCGGGGCCCCGCGCCGCCTTCGCCCGGGCCTTCCCGGACCGGGCGGCCGGACCGGCCGCCCGGCCGCCGGACCTGGGAGGCCCGGGCGGGCCTGAGCGGCCGTGTCTGCCCGGGGACGGAACTCACCCCAAGGGGTGACGCGGGCGGCGGAGGGCGGCGGTCCGGGAAGGCGTCGGCGCGAGTCCGCGGGCCTGCGGGCTCATGGACCCACGGCCCCGCGGGGCCCTGGAACGGGCGGGCTACTGCCAGCCGTAGCGCTCGCGCAGCCGGTCGACCACGAGCTGGAACCGCGCCCGCTCCAGGGCGCACGCCTCGCGCCGCATCCCGGACTCGTGCACGCGCAGCACCCGGTCCACGGCCACCCAGGACTCCCGCCCCGAGGTGTCCCAGGGGCCCGTGCCGATCGGCACCCACTCCCGGTCGTGGTCGTGCCGCTTGCTGGACAGCTGGACGGCGAGCAGGGTCCGCCCGCGCGGCTCCCGGGCCACGACCAGCACCGGACGGTCCTTGCCGCGGCCGTCGTTCTCCTCGTACGGGACCCAGGTCCACACGATCTCGCCGGGGTCCGGATCCCCGTCGGGGTCGGGCGCGTACTCGGTGCGCACGGGACCGATGGCGCGCGGATCGGCCTCGGTGGTGGCGCCGGCGCCGTCCCGGCCGGGCTGGTCGGCGTGACCGTTGCTCTGATGCGAAAGTGCCGTCATCCGGGTGAGGCTACTGGGTTCGGCGGCCCGGTCCCGGCGCCGGCCGGTGGGGAGCGGGCCCGGCCCCAGGCGGCTCCGCCCGCCCGGGCGGCTCCGTGCCGCCGGTCAGGACGGGAGGGCCGGCAGCCAGGCTCCGGCTGCCTCCGCCTGGGCGGCCAGCGCCAGCAGCAGGGGCTCCGAGTGGGCCGGGCCCAGGAGTTGGGCCCCGAGGGGGAGTCCCGTGGTGGTGAAGCCCGCCGGAACGTTCACACCCGGCCATCCCAGGACGTTCCAGGTCCAGGCGTACGGGCAGGCGGCGATCATCGCCCGGTCCGTGGCCATCGCGCCCAGGCCCGCCAGCGCGCCGATCCGCAGCGGTGGCGTCGCCGTCGTCGGGGTCAGGACCACGTCGTAGCGGCCGAATATCTCACCCACCCGCCAGGCGAGACCCGCCTCCGAACGGCGGGAGAGCCGCAGGGGCAGCCCGCCCAGGATCCGGCCGGTGCGGACGGCCTCGTGCGTACGCCGGTCCAGCAGCGCACGGTCCGGCACCCGCGCCGCCCAGTCCCGTACGCCCGCGGTCGCCCGGGGTACGAAAGTCAGGCCGATCGGACCGTACCGGGGGTCCTCCGGCACCACCTCGTGGCCCAGCGACTCCAGCCGCCCGGCCAGCCGCTCCACCGCCGAACGGACCTCGGGGTCCAAGGACTTCGCCGTCGCCGTGAACGGCATGCCGAAGGAGAGCGCGATCCGCAGCCGCCGGGGGGCACGCCGGGCGGCCTCGGCGGCCCGGACGCGGGCGGGGCGGTGCAGGTCCTCCGCGTGCTGGCCGGCGGCGGCGTCCAGCAGCAGCGCCGCGTCGGCGACCGTGCGGGCCAGCACGCCGTTGACCGTGAGCCCGTTGAAGGACTCGGGCTCCGGCCAGGTGGAGATCCGGCCGCGCTGCGGCTTCACACCGATCAGGTGGGTCCAGGCCGCCGGCATCCGTACCGAGCCCGCTCCGTCGGATCCGAGGGCCGCCGGGACCAGCCCCGCCGCCACGGCGGCCGCCGAACCGCCCGAGGAGCCGCCGGGGGTGTGGTCCGGGTTCCACGGATTGCGGGTCTGGCCGAAGGCCGCGCCCTCGGTGAAGGGCCACTGGCCCAGTTCCGGAGTCTGGGTCTTCCCGACGATCACCGCGCCGGCCGCGCGGAGCCTGCGTACGGCCTCGCTGTCCGCGGTCTTCGCCGTGAACGCCCCCGCGCAGCCGAAGGCGGTCGGCTCCCCGGCGAGGTCCATGTCGTCCTTGACCGCGATCGGGACGCCGAGCAGCGGCAGCCGCTCGCCCGCGGCGAGCCGCCGGTCCGCGGCGTCCGCCTCGGCGAGCGCGGCCTCGGCGCGTACGCTCCGGAAGGCGTTGAACCGGGGCTGTGCGGCCGCGATCCGGTGCAGGGCCCGCTCGGTCAACCAGCGCGCGGAGACGCCTCCTTCGGCGAGCGCGGCCGCCATCCCCACCAGGCCCTCGGGTGCGGGCGCGAGGGCCGGAGCGGCCGTGAGTCCGGTGGGAGCGGCTGTGGCCGCGCCGGACGGCACCACGGGCGAAGACGAAGGCGAAGGCGAATCCGGCACCGTGACCACTCCCCATTACCGATCGGTAGGAAGACGGTAACGGGGAGCGGGCGGTGAGGCCAGGCCGTCCTTCTCCCGGATCCCGCGAGGGTTCGCGCCGTCCGGCGCGCGCCGGACGCCACGGCTCAGATCCAGCCCTCCAGGGAGGTCATGAACGCACCGAAGTCGTCCCGGTGAATGGTGTGTCCGGCGCCGGCGCCGGCGACCGAACGGACCTCGGATCCGCGGGACGTGAGGAGGGCCGCGCGGTGCGGTGAGATCAGCGTGCTCGGGTCCCCGAGCTGGACCAGGGAAGGAACCACCGGCGCGGCCGGCAGCAGGTCCGCACCGAGGTGCCCTTCTTGCGGGTGTGTGACGGGGTCGGGCGCCGGTCCGTGGGGGTGCGGCGGTGGCGGCACCGGTGCGCGCGGTCGGCGTTCGGGGGGCGGGTGGGTCAGCGCACGCTGCGGATGGGCTTCACCGCCAGGGCGCCGGCCAGCGCCAGGACCGCCGCCAGGACGAACAGCGCGGTGTACCCGCCGCTGAGCGAGACGACCACCGAGGCGATGAACGGCGCGATGATCTGAGGTCCCGCGTTGGCGATGTTGAGTACGCCCATGTCGCGGGCGGCGTCCTCGGCCTTGGGGAGGACCATCGTCACGAGCGCGGTGTCCACGGCCATGTAGCAGCCGAAGGCGAGCCCGTTGATCACGGCGAAGGTCAGCATCGCGGTCCAGCTGGTCGACAGGGCCGGGATGACGAGCGCGACGGCCGACAGCAGGGCGGAGGCGCCGACGAAGAGCTTGCGGCGGTCGAACCGGTCGGAGAGGTAGCCGCCGAGGACGGTGGAGACGACCATCGCGACGCTGGTCAGCGGCATCAGCACCGCGACGGCGGCCTCGGGCTTCATGCCGTCGGGGAGGACGGTGTGGTCCTGCAGGATGTACAACTGGTAGCCGCTCACCGCGAAGTACCCGAGGACGAGCAGTGCCCGACCGATGAACGCCCACCGGAAGTCGTGGTCCCTGAGGGCGCTCGCGAACGCGGCGAACTGGGCCTTGACGGGGAGCGGGGCGCGGACCGGGAGCCGTTCCTCCCGCGTGCAGGCGGTGAACAGGACCGCGGCCCCCGCCACGAGCGCGCCGAAGACGAGGTAGCCGGTGCGGTAGTCCTCGGAGAACGCCGCGCCGGTCAGGGCGCCGAGGGTCGAGCCGAAGGGGAGGCCGAGCCCGACGGCCGCGGAGGCTTTGCCGCGGGCGGTCACGGGCACCCGGTCGGGGACGACGGAGGTGATGGCGGCCTGGTAGACGTTCATGACGGCCTGGCCGAGGCACCAGGCGATGGTGATCAGCAGGATCGTGTCGGCGAGGCCGAGGAGGAACATGGCCGGTACGGCGGCGAGGCCGCCGCCGAGGATCCACGGGTTGCGCCGCCCGCTGCGGTCGGACAGGGCGCCGGCGACGGGGTTGAAGACGGTGGCGAAGACGGCCGAGACCCCGGCGATCAAGCCGAAGTTCGCGACCTTGCGCGCCGGGTCGATGTCCTCGACCTGGAGGGCGAGGAGGACGCCGGCGACGCCGATGTAGAGGGCGTACATGGCGCTGTTGCCGACGAGCAGCAGCGGGAGCAGTCCGCGGCCGGGGGAGGCCGGCGCTGAGGGGCTGGCATCGGCGGTGCCGGTGCGCGGCTCGGGTGCGGTTTTGGCCACGGGGGACCTCCGAGGCAGGCGTGAGCGGATGAGGGATGACGGGCGGATGACAGTGTGGTTACACGTGTCAACGCGGCGTGTGAACACTGTGTATCCCAGCCACTCGGTGTTCCGCCAGACCCGCGACCGGACCGTTACACGAGGTGTGCCACCGCCCAGTCCCCGCCCCCGCCCGCCGGTCGCGCCCCCCGACTCGGGATCGGTATCCGCCAATCCGCGTCCCGCCGCCCCCGGGGGGCCGGTGCGGACGCGGTACGTGCCGCGCCCCGGCCGTGGCTTCGGGCGGCGGCGCCGCCAGGGCCGTTGGCGGGTGACGGGGGCCGACAGCCCTGTGGCGGGCCGGAGTTGGCGCACCGAGCCGGTCGGGAGCCGGGGTGCGGCGGCCGGTCGGACGGCGGCCGGAGGCGGGGGACCGGTTCCGCTCCCGAGGGGTGCGTTCACGGGCGTCCGGCGCGCGCCGATGACGCGTGTCATCGCTGTGTAGCATGCCTTTCAGGCCATCTGCCGGGCCTCCGGTGCGACCGGTCTGGAAGGATGCCACGGCAATGTCTCAGTCATCGAAGTCGCCGAAGCCGCCGGCACCGGCCTCCGGACCGGCTCCCACGCCGCCGCCTCCCCCTCCCGTCCCGACCAGCGCCGACGTGGCCCGCCTCGCCGGCGTGTCGCGCGCGACCGTCTCGTACGTGCTGAACAACGCGGAAGCCGTCCGCATCAGCGAGCCGACCCGCGTCAAGGTCCGCCGGGCCGCCGAGGAACTCGGCTACGTCCCGCACGCGGCCGCCCGCAGCCTGCGCGCCGGGCACACCCGGCTCGTCCTGCTGCCCACCTCCCACGTCCCGGTCGGCCCGCTGTACAGCACCTTCCTGAACGAGCTCCAGTGGGCCCTGCGCCGCCTCGACTACACCGTGGTCCAGTACGGCAGCCTCGGCCTCACCGGGGACGAGGCCGCGCGCGCGTGGGCGGAACTGCGCCCGGTGGCGGTGATCTCCCTCGGCGAGATCACCCTCTCCGCGCACAACGTCGCCACCCTGAAGCGCGCCGGTGCCCGCGCGGTGATAACGATGGGCCCGGTCGGCGTGCCGGGCGCGCACGCGCTCGTCATGGACCAGCGGGAGGTCGGGGCCCGGGCCGCCGCCCACCTCGTGGAGCGCGGCCGGCGCCGGATCGGCGTGATCGTGCCCGAGGAGGAGGGGCTGGAGCTGTTCTCCGGACCCCGGCTGGAGGGTGCGCGCTCGGTGAAGGGCGCGGAGATCGAGACCTTCCCGATGTCCTACACGGAGGAGTCGGCGGCCGCCCTCGCCGCCCGCTGGCGCGGGCTCGGACGGGACGCGGCCTTCGCCTACAACGACGAGTACGCGATGCTGCTGATGCGGGCCTTCCAGGACGAGGGGCTGCGCATCCCCGAGGACGTCGCCGTCATCGGCGCCGACGACCTGCTCATCGGAAGGCTGCTGCGGCCCCGGCTGAGCACCGTCCAGATCGAGATGCCGACCGGGGACCACCTCGCGTCGCTGGTGGACCGCGCCGTGCGCGAGCCGTCGGAGGTCACCCAGCGGCACGACCTGATGGCGGCCGCGGCCATCCGGCGCGAGTCGACCTGATCCGTACGCCCGGCGCGCCCGCCCGGTCCGCATCCGCCCGGTCCGCATCCGCCCGGTCCGTGCCCGACCGGTCCGCGGGCGCGCCCGGCACGCTCCCGCACCCCCGGCGCCCAGCGCCCGGCCCCGTCCCGCCCGGAGGCCGTTGACAGGCGGTGACGTGCGGACGGAGACTGCGGGCGCGCCCCACCGGGCGCACCCGGCCGTGCGCCCGGTACCCACGAAGGCACCGTGCGCCCCGCCACCCGGCTCCGGCCCCGCTCCACCCGCCTGCCCGTACGGATCCGCCCAGGAGAGACCCCATGAGCAGCCGCACCGTCCGCGACGTCTACGTGGTCGACGCCGTCCGCACCCCGATCGGCAAGTTCGGCGGGGCCCTCGCCGGAGTCCGGCCGGACGACCTCGCCGCGCACGTGGTGCGCGCGCTGGTGGACCGTACGCCCGCCCTTGACCCGGCCCGCATCGACGACGTGGTCTTCGGCGACGCCAACGGCGCGGGCGAGGACAACCGCGACGTCGCCCGCATGGCGGTGCTGCTCGCGGGGCTGCCCGTGACCGTCCCCGGCGTCACCGTCAACCGGCTCTGCGGATCCGGCCTCGAAGCCGTGATCCAGGCCGCCCGCGCCATCGCCCTCGGCGACGCCTCCGTCGCCATCGCCGGCGGCGTCGAGTCGATGAGCCGCGCCCCCTGGGTGGTCCAGAAGCCCGAGCGGGCGTTCCCCGCCGGTCACCAGCAGATGTGGTCCACCACCCTCGGGTGGCGCATGACCAACCCGCGCATGCCCGCCGAGTGGACCGGCTCGCTCGGCGAGGGCGCCGAGCTGATCGCCGAGAAGTACGGCGTCACCCGCGAGGCGCAGGACGCCTTCGCCCTGGAGAGCCACCGCAAGGCCGCGGCCGCCTGGGCCGCCGGGCAGTACGACGGGGAGGTCGTCCCGTACGCGGGTGTGGACCTGCTGCGCGACGAGTGCGTACGGGAGGGCTCCACCCCCGAGGCGCTGGCCCGGCTCAAGCCCGCCTTCCGGACCGACGGCTCCGGCACGGTCACCGCCGCGAACGCCTCCCCGCTCAACGACGGCGCGGCCGCCTTGCTGCTGACCGACGAGGCGGGTCTCGCGGCCACCGGGCGCGAGCCGCTCGCCCGGATCAGTGCGTCCGCCGTCACCGGGATCGAGCCCCAGCTGTTCGGCCTCGGCCCGGTGGAAGCGGTCCGGCGGGCCCTCGGCAAGGCCGGCCGCGGGCTGGCGGACCTCTCCGTCCTGGAACTCAACGAGGCTTTCGCGGCGCAGGCGTTGGGCTGCCTCGCCGCGTGGCCGGAGCTGGACGCGGCCGTGGTCAACCCGCGCGGCGGGGCCATCGCGATCGGCCATCCCCTCGGGGCGTCGGGTGCCCGGCTGGCCGGTTCGGTCGCCCACCAGCTGGCGGCGGCCGGGTCCGGCACGGGCATGGCGGCGCTGTGCATCGGCGTCGGGCAGGGAATCGCGCTGGTCCTGGAACGCTGAGCACGGGCGTCGATCGTTTCCGGTCATGTGCGAATGTCAACTGCCCAATAACTGAACAGAAGTGAGGCCGCAGGTCTGGCACGATGGCGCGTGCTGCCGCCCCCCGCCCCGACCATCCCCACCGGAGGCCCCGCGCCATGCCGCTCCTCGATCCGACGCTCTGGCAGGACGGACCCACCCTCACCGGCGGCGCCGCTCCCGTCGTGGAACCCGCCACGGGCCGCACCCTCGCCACCTTCGAGCTCGCCGCCCCGGCCGACGTGGCCGAGGCCGCCGTACGGGCCGGGGCCGCGCAGCGGGACTGGTCCCGCACCACCCACCTGGAGCGGGCCGCCGTACTGCGCCGCGCCGGGGACCTGTTCGCCGCCCACGCCGACGAACTGGGGGAGTGGCTGGTGCGGGAGTCGGGGTCGATACCCGGCAAGGCGGCCTTCGAACTGCACGTCGCCGCCCAGGAGTGCTACGAAGCCGCTGCCCTGGCCTCACGCCCGACCGGGCAGGTGCTGCCGAGCGAGGCGCCCCGGCTGTCCTTCACCCGCCGGGTGCCGGCCGGCGTGGTCGGGGTCGTGGCGCCGTTCAACGCCCCGCTGATCCTGTCGATCCGCTCGGTCGCGCCCGCGCTGGCGCTGGGCAACGCCGTCCTGCTCAAGCCGGACCGCCGCACGGCCGTGTCGGGCGGCCTGGTCCTCGCCGCGGTCCTCGCCGCCGCCGGCCTGCCGGGCGGCCTGCTGCACGTCCTGCCCGGAGGCGCCGAGACCGGCGCCGCGGTCGTCGCCGACCCCCGGGTCCGGGTCGTGTCCTTCACCGGGTCCACGGCGGCCGGCCGTATCGTGGGAGAACTGGCGGGGCGTCACCTCAAGCGGGCCCACCTGGAGTTGGGCGGTAACTCCGCCCTCGTCGTGCTGCGCGACGCCGACATCGAGGCGGCCGTCGCGCAGGCCTCCTGGGGCTCCTTCTTCCACCAGGGCCAGATCTGCATGACCGCCGGACGCCACCTCGTGCACGCCTCGCTGTACGACGAGTACGTCGAGCGGCTCGCCGCGCGCGCCGAGGCCCTGGCGGTGGGCGACCCGTACCGCGAGCAGGTGCACCTCGGCCCGCTGATCGACCGGCGCCAGGCGGAACGCGTCCACGCCCTGGTGGAGGCGAGCACCGCCCAGGGTGCGAAGCTCGTCGCGGGCGGCACCCACCGCGAGCTCTTCTACCGGCCCACCGTGCTGGCGGGCGTCGGGGACGACACCCCCGCGTACGCCGAGGAGGTGTTCGGCCCCGTCGCGCCCGTACGCTCCTTCGCGACGGAGGACGAGGCGGTGGCACTGGCCTCCGCCGGCCCGTACGGGCTCTCCCTCGGCATCGTGACCCGCGACGCGGGGCGCGGTCTGGACCTGGCCGAGCGCATCCCGACCGGGATCGCCCACGTCAACGACCAGACGGTGAACGACGAGGCCGTCGCGCCCTTCGGCGGGGTCGGCGCGTCGGGCAACGGCGCCCGCTTCGGCGGCGAGGCGAACCTGGACGCCTTCACGGAGCTGCGCTGGACCACGGCCCGCACCAGCCCGGCGGGCCACCCCTTCTAGAGGGTGACCGGCAGGGTGCCGGACCGGGACGGAATGATGCGGGCACGCCGTTCGTTCAAGCAGGCAGACGGCTCTCATCTGGAGGTTTGGACACCGTGGCTACAGTCGAGCTCACCAAGGAAAACTTCGACCAGACGGTCAGCGAGAACCCGTTCCTGCTGATCGACTTCTGGGCGGGCTGGTGCCGGCCGTGCCTGCAGTTCGCCCCGGTCTACGAGAAGGCCTCCGAGGCCCATCCCGACCTGGTCTTCGCCAAGGTCGACACCGAGGCGCAGCAGGAGCTGGCCGCCGCGTTCGACATCAGCTCCATTCCGACGCTGATGATCGTCCGCGACCAGGTGGCGATCTTCGCGCAGCCCGGCGCCCTGCCGGAGGCGGCCCTCACCGACATCATCGGACAGGCCCGCGCGCTCGACATGGACGAGGTACGGGCGAAGATCGCCGCGGAGCAGCAGGCCGCCCAGGGCACCGGCACCCCGGACGCGCGGGGGTCCGGCACGCCGGAGACCTGATTGCGTGACGCGGCGCCCGACCAGCGGTGACACTGGCCCGTATGACTGATGCGGTGGAGTACGACGTCGTGGTGCTCGGCGGGGGACCGGCCGGCGAGAATGTCGCCGACCGGACCCGGGCCGCCGGGCTGAGCACGGCGGTGGTGGAGAGCGAGCTCGTGGGCGGGGAGTGCTCGTACTGGGCCTGCGTCCCGAGCAAGGCCCTGCTACGCCCGGCGCTGGCCCGGGCGGACGCCCGCCGGGTGCCGGGTCTGGCCGGAGCCGTGCAGGGGCCGCTGGACGCGGCGGCGGTGTTCGCGCACCGCGACTACTGGACGGGCGACTGGAAGGACGAGGGCCAGATCGACTGGCTCGATTCCATCGGCGCGCACGTGTACCGAGGACACGGGCGGCTCTACGGCGTCCGCAAGGTCGCCGTCACCAGCCCGGAGGGTGAGCACCACGTGCTCACCGCCAAGCACGCGGTGGTCGTCGCCACCGGCACCCGGGCGCTCGTGCCGGACCTGCCCGGGATGGCAGGCGCCCGGCCCTGGACCAGCCGAGAGGCGACCTCCGCGCGGGCGGTGCCCGGCCGGCTGCTGATCGTGGGCGGGTCGGTGGTCGCCGCCGAGATGGCCACCGCCTGGCAGGCGCTCGGCTCACAGGTCACGGTGCTGGTGCGCGGGTCGCGGCTGCTGCCGCGGATGGAGCCCTTCGCCGGGGAGCTGGTGGCCGACGCGCTGCGCGAGGCGGGCGCGGTGGTCCGTACCGGCGTGTCCGTCGAGTCGGTCGTACGGGACGGCTCGACCGGGCCCGTCACCGTCGTCTTGGAGGGCGGCGAGACCCTGGAGGGCGACGAACTGCTGGTGGCGACGGGCCGTTCGCCGCGGACCGAGGACATCGGCCTGGACACGGTGGGCCTGACCGCCGGCGCATGGATCGGCGTCGACGACGGCTGCCGGGTCCCGGGCCACGACTGGCTGTACGCCGTCGGGGACGTCAACCACCGCGCGCTGCTGACCCACCAGGGCAAGTACCAGGCCAGGATCGCGGGCGCCGCCATCGCGGCCCGCGCGGCGGGCGACGCCGCGCTGGACACCGGCCGCTGGGGCGCGCACGTGGCGACCGCCGACACGCAGGCACTGCCGCAGGTGGTCTTCACCGACCCTGAGGCCGCGGCGGTGGGGCTGTCCCTGGCCGACGCGGAGCGGGCGGGCCTGCGGGTGCGCGCCGTCGACTACGACCTGGGGAAGGTCTCCGGCGCGGGGCTGTACGCCGACGGATACCGCGGCCGGGCCCGGATGATCGTCGACCTGGACCGCGAGATCGTCCTGGGCGCCACCTTCGTCGGCCCGGGAGCCGCCGAACTGCTTCACGCGGCGACCATCGCGGTCGCGGCGGAGGTTCCGATCGATCGGCTGTGGCACGCGGTTCCGGCCTTCCCGACGATCAGCGAGGTCTGGCTGCGCCTGCTGGAGACGTACCGGGGCTGAGCGCCGCCGCGGCGGCGGCCCGCTGCCGCCGTCCGCCCGTCACGCTGGCCGCCCCTCACGCCGTCCGGCGGGGGGCGGGCAGCGGCAGCGAGAACCAGACGGCCTTGCCCTCCTCCGTCGGGAGCGTGCCCCAGGACTCGGCGAGGGAGTCGACGAGGAGCAGGCCCCGGCCGGACTCGGCGTCCGGGGGAGCGAACCGTGCCTGGGGCAGGACGGGGCTGCCGTCGCACACCTCCACGCTGAGTTCCCGGCCGGCCCGGCGCAGCCGCAGCCGGACCGGGCCGTGGCTGTGGCTCACCGCGTTGGTGAGCAGCTCGGACGCGAGCAGGCACGCGGTCTCGCACAACTGGTCGTCGACGCCCTCCCACGCGCCGAGGGCCGAGCGCAGGAACCGCCGCCCCTCGCCGACGCTGCTCGGTCGGGCGGCCAGCACCACGGTGTGCGAGGTCACCGGTGTGTCGGGGACGCGTACGAGCAGCAGGGTGACGTCGTCGGTGTTCTCGTCCGCATCGGGCAGCATCTCGGCGAGGAGGGCGTCAGCCACCGCTTCGAGGCCCCCGGCGTTGTGGAACGCCTTGCCGAACACCGACGTGAGGATGTCGAGTTGCTCCTCGATGTCACTGCCCGGGGTTTCGACCAGCCCGTCCGTGTAGAGGGCGAGCAGGGAGCCGGGTTCCACGGCGTGGCGGCTCTCGTGGTGCGGAACCTCGCCGACGCCGAGCGGCACGCTGACGTCCACCGGGAGCCGGCTCACCTGCCCGTCGGGGGTGGCCATGAGGACCGGCAGGTGTCCGGCCGAGCACACGGTCAGCTCGGCGGCGTCCGCGTCGACCACCAGGTAGCAGCAGGTGACGAACTGGTCCGGGAGTTCGCTGACAACCGCGTCGAGGGCGCGCATCAACTGCCGGGGCGGCATCCCGGTCTTCGCGAGCGCGTGCGACGCGGAGCGGAGCTGTCCCATGACGGCGGCCGCCTCGAGGCCGCGTCCCATCACGTCGCCGATCATGACGCCGACGCGGCCGCCGCCCAGCGGGATCAGGTCGAACCAGTCGCCGCCCACGCCCGCGCCCTGCCGGGCGGGGAAGTACCGGCTGGCCGTCGGCATGCCCGGTACCTCGGGAGGCGAGCCCATGAGGCTGCGCTGCAGGGTGAGGGCCACGTGGCGCTGCTGTTCGTAGAGTTCGGCGAGCTTCTCCTCGGCGGCCTTGCGGTCGCTGACGTCGCGGATGGCCGCCGACACGAGGGTGCCGTCCGGGGTCTCCAGGGGACTCAGGCTGATCTCGACCGGGAACTCGCGGCCGTCGCGGCGCAGGCCGTGCAACTCCAGCCCGGCGCCCATGGGTCTGACCTGGCGGTTGACGAAGTAGCCCTGTCGGAAGGCGGAGTGGTGCCCCCGGAACCTCTCCGGTACGAGGACCTCGACGGGCCGCCCCAGGAGGTCCGCCCTGGTGTGGCCGAACAGGGCCTCCGTCTGGGCGTTGACCAGACGGATCGTGCCGCGGTCGTCGACGATCACCATCGCGTCCGGCGCGGCCTCCAGGAGCGCGCGGAACAGCTCCTCCGCCGCTCTGCGCTCGCTCACGTCGCGCACGGCCGCCGAGATGAGCAGACCGTCCGTGGTCTCCAGCGGGCTGAGGCTGATCTCCACGGGGAACTCGCGCCCGTCCCGGCGCAGCCCGTACAGCTCCAAACCCGCACCCATCGGACGTACTTGGCGGCTGGCGGCGTACCCGGTCCGGTGGTGCGGGTGGTGTTCCCGGAAGCGCTCCGGTACGAGGATGTCGATGGGGCGCCCCAGCAGCTCCTGCCGCGAGTAGCCGAACAATGTCTCCGCCTGCGCGTTCACCAGCCGGATCGCACCGGCGTCGTCGACGATCACCATCGCGTCCGGCGCCGCCTCCAGGAGGGCGCGGAAGGGCTCCTCTGCCGTCGTCGTCATGTTGCGCCTCGCACTCGCCGGATACCACCGAAGCGAACATCCGACCACGCCCTCACCCTTCGCTCCGCGAGTTGACCGGAACCCGCACCCAATTGACCGGGTGTGAACACACGTGAGGCGAGGAGCCGGGGCGGGTGCGCGGAAGCCCGGTCCGGCCTCGTCAGGCCATGTGGCTCCCGTCCGGTGCCCGGCTCCATCCGGCCTCGGTGTCGGCCCCCGTGTCCGGATCCCGCCGCAGGCGCCGTGTCGCCGTCAACTCCGCTTCACCTCGATCCACGTGGCATGCCCGCGGGTGGGCGATCCGTGGCGCTCGCCGTCGGCGCCGTCGGCTCCGCCTCGGCAGCGACCACCACGCGTACGGTCACCGACGGCGCGACCTACACCCTCAGCGTCACGGCGCCCGGCACCGCTGCCACGGCCGGACAGAACGTCACGGTCTCCGGCAGCGGACCCAACACGGCCAAGGGCATATACGGGGGCCTCTGCGCGGCGAACGGGGCGCAGGGCGCGAACAAGCCGACACCCCGTGTCCCGGCGGTTCGGACCAGGCCGGCACCACCGGCGCCTCGCACTGGATCGACAACACCTTCGGCGGCACCCTGCCCACGGCCACCGGCGGCAGCGGTTCGTCCGGCGACGCCTCCGCGACCGGCGGGGCCTCCTCCCCGGCCCGAGGCTCCGACACCTCCGCCGGTTCCGTCGGCGGTGGGGGCGCCCCGCCCGCCGGCGGCGCGCTCGCCTCCACGGGAGCGGCCGTGGCCACCCTCGCGGGCGCCGCGGTCGTGCTCACGGCGGCAGGCTGGGCGCTGGTCCGCCGCAAGCGCCCGCGCACCACCACGGCCTGAGGCCGGGCGGCACTCCCCGTCACCAGGCGACGGGGAGTGCCCGCAGCCCGTAGACGATGGTGTCGCGCTGGAAGACCAGCCGGTCCTGCGGCACGGTGAGCCGCAGCCCCGGCAGCCGGCGCAGCACCGTCTCCAGGATGACCTGGAGCTCGACCCGGGCCAGGGTGTGCCCCAGGCACTGGTGCGCCCCGTGCCCGAAGGCCAGGTGCCGGCGGGCGTCGCGGGTCACGTCCAGCTCGGCAGGGCAGGCTCCGCCCGGCTCCTCTGGAGCGAACAGATCCGGCTGCCGGTTGGCGGTGGACAGCATGCAGATCACCCCGTCCCCGGCCCGGATCGCCGCACCGCCCACCGTCACGTCCTCGGTGGCCGCCCGGCCCAGGCCCAGGTGGATGATGGTCAGGTAGCGCAGCAACTCCTCCACGGCTCCCGGCACCAGGCCGGGATCGGCCCGCAGCCGGGCGGCTTGTCCGGGGCTGCGCAGCAGGGCGAGGACGGACAGGGCGGCCATGTTGGTGGTGCTCTCGTGCCCGGTGATCAGGAGCATGAAGCCGAGCGAGGCCGTCTCCTGGGGGGTCAGGTCCGGCCGGGCGGCGAGCCGGCTGAGGATGTCGTCCGCGGGGGTGTCGCGCTTGAGTTCCGCGAGCCGCGCGAGGTAGCCCATCAGCTCCCGGTGCGCGGCCGAGGCGCGCTCGGGTCCGGTGGTGTTGTCGAGCATGGTCCGGCTGAGGGACTGGAACAGTGCGTGGTCCTCGTACGGGACTCCCAGCATCAGGCAGATGACCAGTGAGGGCACGGGAAGGGCGAAGTCACCCACGAGGTCGGCGGAGCGCCGGCCGTCCGCGGTCAGGGCGTCCACCGCCGACTCCACCACCTCCTGGATGCGGGGACGCGTCTCGCGGATCCGGCGAGCCAGGAAGTCCTTCGCGACCATGCGGCGCAGCCGGGCGTGCTCGGGATCGTCCATGCGGATGAAACTGGGCTGAGCGGTGGCCAGTTGGCGCTGGCCGGGAGAAAGGAAGGGGAAGCCGGGCGTGCGGGCGTCGGCGCTGAAGCGGGCGTCGGCCAGGACGGCGCGCACCTCCTCGTGGCCGGTGACGAGCCAGCACGGGGTGCCGTCGGGCAGGACGGACCGGCTGACGGGTGCCCGGGCGGCCGCCGCCGTGTAGCCGGGCGGCGGGTCGTAGGGGCAGCTTCCGTACGGGGCGGGGAGGGCGAGCGCGCTCGGGGCGGCGGTCACGGTCATGGTGGCGGATCTCATCCGGAGGGGGTTCGGCCGCCGTCGGGCGGGGTGTGGAGGGCGCCGAGCGTGGCGCACATGGTGGCGCACTGGCCGGCGAGGATCAGGAGTTCGATCAGCTGGTCGGGGCGCAGGGCGGCGGCCAGCCGGTCCCAGAGCGCCGGGGGGAGGGGTTCTCCGGCGGCGAGCGCGTCGCAGGCCCCCAGGAGGGCGAGGTCGTCCGCGGCCCAGGGGTGTGAGGCCGGCGGGGCGGCGGTGGCGGAGGTCTCGGACGGGGTGAGACCCGCGTCCGAGGCGACCGCGCGGTGCCGTTCGTAGACGAAGGAACCGCCCCGGCGGTGGGCGGTGCGCAGGATCACCAGTTCGCGCTGACGAGGCGTCAGCGTGCCTTCGTGGGTGAGGACCCGGGCCAGCGAGAGCCAGGCGCGGGCCAGCGCGGGATGGTGCGCGAGCGTGCCGAACAGGTTGACCCGGCCGGGACCGTCCTTGTGGGAGGCCGCGAGCAGGTCGCGCAGGTCCGGCGGCCACCGCTCGGGCGGCAGCGGCATGATGCGCGCGGAGGGCGCGGGGCGCAGGGGCGCGTGGGGCGCGGGCTCGACGGGCGCGGTGTGCCCGGCGGGAGGGGCCGGGGCCGGATGCGCGGCGGGCTCGGCGGGCTCGGCGGTCTCGGCGGACTCGGCGTGTGCGCCGGGCCCGCCGGGTGCGGAGCCGTGGTGGGTTCCGGTCATCGCTTCACCACCGGCAGACGACGACGCCGGCGCTCGCGCCGCTCGCGAACCCGAACATGCCGACCAGGTCGCCCGCCCGCAGCCGCCCCGACCCCAGGGCCGTGGCCAGCTGGAGCGGGATGGTGTTGGTGGCGACGTTGCCGTGTGCCGGAAAGGTGGCCAGGACGCGGTCCGGGTCCACCCCCACCCAGCCGCAGGCGATCCGGGTGAACGGCACGGACGGCTGGTGGACGCAGACCAGGTCGAAGTCGTCCACCGACACCCCGATGTCGCCGACCGCGCCCCGCACCTTGGCCGGCATCCCGTCGAACGAGGCCACCAGCCGCGCCGAGTCGATCTCCAGCCGCCCCATCCGGCGGTGGTTGGCGTACGGGTTCGGGAGCGTCGCGGCCTCCCAGCCCCAGGAGTTGGCGAAGAACCGGGACCCGAGGATGCCCGGCCGGCCGCTCGCCGCGACCAGGACGGCCGAGCCCATGTCGCCGGTGCTCAGGCTCGGCAGCGCGTTCAGCACCTCGCCCGGATCCGTCACGCTCCAGCGGCTCTCCCGGGTACTGACCTCGGCGCTGGTCACCAGCACCCGCCGGTACTGCCCGCCGCGGATGAGCGCGTCGGCCACCTCCAGCGCGTTGAGCACCCCGTTGCAGGCGTTCTTCAGGTCGAACACCGGGCATCCCAGGCCGAGTTTCGCCGCCACCACGTGCGCGGTGGCGGGCTCCTCCATGTCGGCGAGGATGCCGGCGTACAGGAGCAGGTCCACGTCGCCGGGCCGGGTGCCGGTCTCGTCGAGCAGGGTCCGCGCCGCGTGCACGGCCAGGTCGGACGGCTGCTCCTCGGCCGGGGCCACGGTGCGCTGGGCCAGGCCGTACATGTGCTGGAGGACGCCCCGGGACATCGGGATGCCGGGGCTGCCCGCCCGGAAGCGGTCCTCGACGACGGCGACGCTCTGCCGTTCCTCGGGCACGTGGACGGTGGCGTGGACGATCGCGCTGTGAACGGCCAAGGGTGCGGAGCCTTCTCGTGGTGGGGGGAGGAGGGGCGGGGGTGGGCTCAGGGCGCGGTGAGCACGAGGACCACGTTGTGCCCGCCGAAGCCGAACGAGTGGCTGACGGCGGCGCCGACCCGCTGCTCGCGCACCGCCCCGGTGACGCAGTCGACGGCGTGACCGGCGCCGCTGAGGCCGTCGGCCGTGAGGTTGGCGACGGGCGCGACGCGCGAGTCCCGGATCGTCAGCGCGGTGAGCGCCGCCTCCACCGCACCGGCGGCGCCCAGGCTGTGCCCGAGGACCCCCTTGGGCGCGGTGACGCTGGGCCCGTGCGGCAGGACACGGGCGATGAGCGCGGCCTCGGTGCTGTCGTTGAGCGGGGTGGACGTGCCGTGGGCGTTGACGTGGTCGACGTCCGCCGGGGACAGGCCGGCCTGGGCCAGGGCCGTGCGCAGCGCCGCCTCGGCGTACTCTCCGCCGGGGGCCGGGGCCGTCGGGTGGTGGGCGTCCGAGGTGAGGCCCGCGCCGGCGAGCAGCGCGTAGCCGCGCCGGCCCCGGGCCGCGGCGTCCCGCGTACGTTCCAGTACGAGTACGGCGGCCCCCTCGGCGATCACGAAGCCGTCGCGGTCGGCGGCGAAGGGACGGGAGGCCAGCTCCGGCGCGTCGGCCCGCCCGGACAGCGCGCCCATCCGGGCGAACCCGGTGGTGACCACCGGCGTGACGGCGGCCTCCGCGCCACCCGCCACGGCGATGTCGCAGGAGCCGGAGAGCAGCAGGTCGCGGGCGACGGCCAGGGCGGTGGCCCCGGACGCGCAGGCGGTTTCGGTGGCCAGGGAGGGGCCGTGGGCGCCGAGGTCCGCGGACACCTCCCCGGCGGCCATGTTCGGGATGAGCATCGGGACGAGCGAGGGGGACACCAGGTCGGGGCCGCCCTGGTGGTGGCGCAGGGTCTGGGTCTCCAGGTGGGCCGCTCCGGCCAGCCCGGAGCCGATCACGACGGCGACGCGCGCACCGTCCCAGGAAGCAGGTGCCAGCCCGGCATCGGCGACCGCCTCCCGGGCGGCCAGGACCGCGAGTTGGGTGAAGCGGCCCATCCGCCAGGCCCTGCCGCCGCCGATCCGGCCCTGCTCGGGAGTCATGGCGGGGATCCGGCAGGAGAAGTCGACCGGACAGCCTTTGAGTTCGGGATCGGTGGCCGCGGTGGATCGGCCCCGCAGCACGCCGGCCCAGGTGGCCTCCCTCCCCACACCGGCCGGGGTGATCATTCCCAGTCCGGTGACGGTGACGGCGCCCCGGCGCGGAACAGCGGTCACAGGGAGTCCCGTTCGGCCCGCTTGGCGTGGAGGGCGGCCACGAGCTCGCCGACGGTGGTGCGCTTGGCGGCCTCGTGTTCCTCGACCTTGACGCCGAGTTCCTCCTGGAGCGCGAGGGCGAGTTCGGCGAGGGCGAGGGAGTCGAGGTCGAGGCTCTCCAAGGTGGCGTCGGGCAGGACGCTCTCCGGGGACACCTCGAACTTCTCGGTGAGCACGGTGGTGACGACGGTCTGGACAGGGGGCATGGCGGTACGTCCTTCCGGGACGGTGGGGGAGGAGGGAGGGGCAGGGGGAAGGGGGGCCGGAGGAGCTCGGCGGTTCAGCGGGCCGGTTCGATTCCGGGCACCGGGCGGCCGAGCTCCGGCCAGAGGACGGCCGCCGAGCCCCAGGTGAGCCCGGCGCCGAAGGTGGTGAGCAACACCCTTTCTCCCGGTTGGAGTTCACCTCGGGAGGCGGCATCGGCCAGGGCGAGCGGAATGGAGGCGGCGCCGGTGTTGCCGACCCGCTCGATGTTCGTCACGTGGCGCGGCCCCGGGATCGGGACCCGCTCCCCGACGGCGGTCAGGATGCGGGCGTTGGCCTGGTGGGCGCAGAAGCGGTCCACGTCCTCGGGCGACCAGCCCGCGTGCTTCAGCACGGTCTGAGAGGACTGGGTCATCCGCGTCACGGCGTGCTGGAACACCTCGCGGCCCCGCATGCGGAAGAACCGGTCCCCGGGTCCGTAGGCGCCGGGCGTCGCCCGCTCGCGCGCGCCGCCGCCGCTCACCTCGATCAGCTCGTCGCCCGATCCGTCGCTGCCGAGGTCGAAGGCGAGGACGCTCCCGGGCTCGCCGAGCCGGCCGCGCCGCAGCACCACGGCGCCGGCGCCGTCGCCGAAGACGATGCCGGCCGAGCGGTCGTCGGGGTCGAGGAGGGTGGAGTACACCTCGGCGGCGACCAGCAGGACCCGGTCCGCGCACCCGGAGAGCAGTGCGCCGGAGGCCGTCGCCAGCCCGTACACGAAGCCGCTGCACGCGGCGCTCACGTCCCAGGCGGCCGCGCCGCCGAGGCCGAGACGGGTGGCCAGCAGCGGAGCCATGGCGGGCATCGGCCGGTCCGGGGTGGAGGTCGCGACGAGCACCGTGTCCACGGGGGCGCCGCCCGCCACGGTCAGGGCCCGGCGGCCCGCCTCGAGGGCGAGGTCGCCGGTGGAGACGCCGGGTGCGGCCCGCCGCCGTTCGCGGATCCCGGTGCGGCGGCGTACCCAGGCATCGTCGACGTCCCAGGCGGAGGGGAGCCCGGCGTTGGCGACCACGCCCGCGGGGACGTACCCGGCGATGCCGTCCAACACCGCTGCCGAGGGCGCGGGTCGGTTGGCGGAGGGTGTCAACTGGTCTTCTGCGCAAGCCAAGGGGGAAGTCACGCACGTCTCTCAGGAGCGATCTTGGGGGAGCGGCACGACTGTAGGGCGGTTCAAGATCACGGCCGGTCCGGCGGCACGGCAGAACGGATGTGCGGAGCGCGCGGTGGGACGGCATCGGCGCAGCTCAGGGGCGTGCGGGAAGAAACGTTACGGCCGCTGGGCCATCCGGGTGTCGCCCTAAAGGTTGAATTTGGTACGGCCGTCCAGACGTCCGGCTGACGGCCCGGTGCGATCGGCATTCCCGGGGGACTAACCGCGGCGGTGTGCGGGGAGCAACGGTGCGGCCGGGGAAGCCCTGTTGAAGGTGTTGAACGTGATGGATGCGATGGGGCGTGATGGACGTGATGACCGGGGCTCGGGCGAACGCGCCGCACGGGCCTGGGGCCGCTCCGGGTGCCTCTCCATTCGCGCTGCGGGGGTGAGGTCCCCGTGTGGGCCGTGGACGCTACTCGCCGGGTGTGATTGCGGGATCTGTTTGATTCATTCGTCATGGAAGTCCCTTTTGGAAATAATTTCCGCATGAAACTACTCGCGTAGAACGTGCCCTGGTGGGCGGCCCGCCGCAGATGCTCGGGCGGAGGTCTTGCGGGAGGTAAACCGGACGAACTCGATCCGCCGATTTCACCGTGGTGCAAGTGTGAATAATGCACCAGAAATCGCGCGCTTCGTCGATGGGAGCAGGTCGGCCCTCCGGTGCGGCGGCTGGATGATCCTCCATCATTACTCGCTGGCCTTTGGGTCTTCCGTCGGCTAACGTCTCTTCGTGTGTCCCGTACTCCGCCCTGGCGGCATATCCATTCGCCGGAATGTGATGGGTCGAATATCCTTGGATCCGTCAACGCTGAAACGGCTGAGGCGCTGATATCGGTAGCCGAAACAGTAGACAGACTGAAGCCCGGTACCACGATTATCGAGTCCCGTTCCGGCAGCCTCGGAATCGCCGTCAGCGAGATCGCCGTCAGCGAGATCGCCGTCAGCGAGATCGCCGCCGACCGGGACCACCGCTTCCCCCGTGCGCTCGGGCGAGCTGTTCGTCGCCCAGGTCGAGCGCACGCCGGATGTACCGGCGCACGCCCACCGCGCGGAACTGTTCACCTCGTCAACACCGTGGTCCTGCACGCCATCCCGCGCGCGGGCGCCAGACGGGGCGACCTGCCGAGGGACCTCCTGACCAAGGCGAGATGTCGATGACCCCCTTGACCATCATCCTCTGCGGGGCGGTGACGTTCGCCGTCCGCTACGCGCTCTTCGGACCGATCGGCCCCGAGCACCTGCCCACCCGCATCCGCAGCACCCTGCCCTACGTGATGCCCGCCGTGCTGATGGCGATCATCGTGCCGTCGGTGGTGCTGGCCGGGGACTCCGGCGACCCGAAGACGGTCGCCCCGTACCTGGTGGGTGCGGTCTGCGGGTTCACGGTGGGCGCGTTCAAGCGGGACGCCTTCTTCCTGGTGTTCGCGGTCGCCATGGCCGGCTTCATGGTCACCAAGTTCGCGCTGTGAACCAGCCCCGCCCTTGCTCCGGAACGAGGTCGAATTGATGTTGCCCCGACACAGCCGCGGGGGTGAGGCACTGCAAGGTGCCCTGGCCGGCGTCCCCGTCATCATCGGCGCGGTGCCGTTCGGCCTGCTGTTCGGCGCGCTCGCCGAGGGGCAGGGCCTGGACGTGGTCAACACCATGCTGATGAGCCTGGTGGTCAACTCCGGTTCCGCCCAGATGATCGGCCTCGGCATGATCACCTCGGGTGCCGCGTGGCCGCTGACCGTGATGACGGTCCTGCTGATCAACCTGCGGCACGTCTTCTACTCCGCGGCGCTGTCCCCGTACGTCCGGCCGATGCCCGCGGTCTGGCGCGCGGCCATCGCCTTCGGCATGACCGACGCCGTCTACGCCCTCGCGGCGAAGCGGTTCGGCGAGCCCACGCCGGAACAGGACAACCGGCGCTGGTATGTGCTGAGCAACGCCGCCGCCATCTACGTCGCCTGGAACCTCGCCACCCTCTGCGGCTGGACCTTCGGCCAGACCCTCGCCGATCTGAGCTCCTGGGGACTGGACTTCGCGGTCTACGCCTCGTACATCGGCCTGGTCGTCTCCTCCTTCACGACCCGCCGCGCGCTCGTCATCGGACTCATCGCGGGAGCCGGCGGCCTCCTGCTGAGCCATCTGCCGTACCAGAGCGGCCTGTTCCTGGCCACGCTCGCCGGTACGTCGGTGGCGGCCTTCCTGGAGAGCAAGGCGCGTGTCTCCGCCGGTGACGCCGCCACGGACCCGAAGCCGCCGGAGCCGCGCCCGGCACAGCCGCAGCCCGCGGGCGAGGAGGCGCCGGACCGAGAGGTCGGCAGCAGTCCGCGCTGAGCACCCTCCGGCAGGCCGCACCGCCCCCTCGGGGCCGGCGGAGTTCGGGGAGACGCAGTGCGTGGGCAAGGGGGACTTGCCCGTCAGGACGGACGGGACGCCTGCACACCCTGCTGGAGCACGAGGTTCAGCGGGGCCACTGGCAGGACGCAGAACCGTATCCGCCGGTGGGTGAAGAGATCCCGCACCCCCCTGCGCGTCGTCCGGCCCCATGCCGAGGGTGGAGGCGGCGAGCGTGTGCGATACCGACGGTCAGGGGGCGCACCCATCCGGCGGACTCCGTGGCCACGACCCCGCCGGCGACCGGGCGCAGCGCCGCCACCGCCCGCGGGATGGGCTGGATCCGCGTGTGGCCGACAGGGGCTCCAGCCCCTCCGCGCCGATCACGTCGCGCCCAGGAGCGGGTCATCTCCCGTTCCAGGCACGGGAGTCGGGCAAGCCCGCCGCCGCGCTCCCGCGCGTTCAGTGGCTCGGCGATGCGGTGGACCGTGCAGCCGCGCCCGGGCGGGTCATTGACCAGCCGCAGCCGCAGCCGGATCAGGCGCCCGTCGGAGTAGGGGGCGATCCTGCCTTCCCGGGCGCGAGGCACGCACCTCGGCGCCGGCCGCCCCCGCCAGGTCACATAGCCCGCGGACGATCCTGCTTGACCGCCCGCAGGACGACGAACTTCGGCTCGCTCGCGACGACTTCACTGTTGCCGAACAGCCGCCGCAGATGCGTGTGGTAGCCCATGTGCCGGTTGGCCACCACCCACAGCTCGCCGCCCGGCCGCAGCACCTTGCGCGACTGCGCGAACATCCGCAGCGCGGTCGCGTCCGTCGTGGCCTGGTGGGAGTGGAACGGCGGATTGTTCAGCACCAGGTCCACGGAACCCGGGGACAGCATGGACACGCCGTCCCCGACGAGGAACTCGGCGGTGCGCCGCCCCTCGCGGACGTTCGCCCGGTAGGTGGCCTGCGCCGAGGCGACGGCCTGGTACGACTCGTCGGTGAAGACGACCTCGGCGTCGGGATCGGCGACCTGGACCGCCGTGCCGACGACGCCGTTGCCACAGCCCAGGTCCACGACCCGGGCCCCGTCGGTGTTGGTCGGCAGGTTCTGCAGCAGGAAGCGGGTGCCGATGTCGAGGCGGTCGGCGCAGAAGATGCCGGCGTGGTTGACCACGGTCAGCCCGGCTCCCGAGCCGCCGTCCTCGTCGACCGTGTACGTCAGCGGCCACGGCCCGGGGGTCGTGGGACGGGTGGCGCCGGGGGTGCCCGGCGTACAGAAGATCAGCCGCGCCTTCTTCTCGGCGAGGGAGGTCTTCGTCGGGCCCAGGATTCGCTCGAAGAGCCGCAGGGTGGAGGTGTGGATCTCCTTGACCATGCCGGCGCCGACGACCACGGTTCCCGCGTGGACGTGCGGGGCCACCCGGTGCAACTGGTCCTCCAGCAGCGCCAGGCTCTTCGGCACGCGCACCAGCAGGACGTCGATCCGCTCCGGCGGCACGTCCTGCGTGGTCAGCAGCGACACCGTCGACTTCGACGTGCCGATGCCGGCCCGGTCCAGGTTCGCGGCAGTGGCGGAACGCGTCAGCGAGGAGTCGGTGATCTGCGCCGGGTGGTAGGCGGCGAGCGCCGTGGTCAGCGCCCCCCAGCGGTCCCCGAGCACGGTGATCTGCCCGGCGCCGGCCAGGTCCACCGGGCCGCGTTCGCCCGTACCGGAGTCGAGGTGGCGCAGGAGGTACTCGTCAGCGGCGTCCCATGCGAAGAGCCGGTCGCGCGGGTCCTCGGGGAAGCGGGTGAGCTCGTAGGAGCCGAAAGGCGTGGTCAGACGGTTCATATTGGCCCCAGGCTAACCGAGGCCGGGGCCGAGCCCCGCATGGACGGGGCCAGAGCCCCGATCGGACGGGTCCGGAGCCCCCAGCGGAGGGGTCCGAAGCCCTCACCGGAGGGCCCGGATCCGCCATCGGACGGGCCCGGATCCGCCATCGGACGGGCCGAAGCCGCGTCCGATGGTCCCGTCCCGCTCGGGCCCCTGGGCGGGCCCACTCGGGTCCCTACTCAGGCAGGTCGCCCGCCATCGCGGCGGCCATCCGCAGGTGCGGACGGGCCTCGGCGGCCCGGCCGAGCCGCTCCAGTGTGCGACCGAGCATCAGCTGGGCGTAGTCCTCCACGGGCCAGCGCTCCAGTACGGCGCGGAGCTCGGCCTCGGCGCGCGAGAGCTGGGCGGAGTGGTAGTAGGCGCGGGCCAGCAGCAGCCGGGGCGCCAGCTGCTCGGGGGCCTCCTGCGTCAGCGGCTCCAGGACGCGGGCGGCGGTCGCGTACTCCTTCGCGTCGAAGAAGAGCCGGGCGCGCTCCCAGCGCTCGGCCGCGGTCCCGTGCCCGAGGTACGTCGTCGGCCCGTTCATCGTGTCCCTTCCGCCGGTCGTGTGGTCTGTTCGCTGCCTCCAACACGCCTGTGCGGCGGAACATTCCGCTCTGCGCGGCCGCCGCGCGCGGCTAGGTTGTCCGCATGAGCAATCTCGATCGCCAGCCCGCTCTCTCCGCCTGCGGCGGCCGCGGCTTCGTCGTGGCCGAACCGGTCCGCGAGCTCCTCAGCCCGCGCACGGTCAAGCTGGGGGAGTCCACGGAGGTCCGCCGCCTCCTGCCGAACCTGGGCCGCCGCATGGTGGGCGCCTGGTGCTTCGTGGACCACTACGGCCCGGACGACATCGCCGAGGAACCCGGCATGCAGGTCGCACCCCACCCGCATTCCGGGCTGCAGACCGTGAGCTGGCTCCACGAGGGCGAGGTGCTGCACCGCGACAGCGTCGGCAGCCTGGAGACGATCCGCCCCCGTGAACTGGGCCTCATGACCTCCGGCCGCGGCATCAGCCACTCCGAGGAGAGCCCGCGCCCGCACGCCCGGCTCCTGCACGGCGCGCAGCTGTGGGTGGCCCTCCCGGACGCCCACCGCGACGTGGCCCCGCACTTCCAGCACCACGCCGACCTCCCGCAGGTCACGGCCCCGGGCCTGACGGCGACCGTCATCCTCGGCACCCTGGACACGGCGACCTCGCCCGGCACGGCGTACAGCCCGATCGTCGGCGCCGACCTGACCCTGGCGGCCGGCACCGAGACCAGGCTCCCGCTCGACCCGGACTTCGAGTACGCGGTCCTGTCGATGTCGGGCGAGGCCCACGTGGACGGCGTCCCGGTCCTCCCGGGCTCGATGCTCTACCTGGGCTGCGGCCGCACGGACCTCCCCCTGCGGGCGGTGTCGGACGCGGGCCTGATGCTCCTGGGCGGCGAACCGTTCGAGGAAGAGATCGTCATGTTCTGGAACTGGATCGGCCGGAGCAACGAGGAGATCGTCCAGTTCCGCAAGGACTGGATGGAAGGCACCCGCTACGGCGAAGTAAAGGGCTACGACGGCCCTCCGATCCCCGCTCCCGGGCTCCCGCCGGGGCCGCTGAAGGCACGCGGGCGGGTGCGCTGACCTGCTGGTTTCCAAAGTAGCCCGACAAGTCGAGATCAGCCGGAGAGGGGCCGTGTCCCGCGCCTGGCAGGTCTGACTCGCGTCATACGTGGGCGTCGGCCGTGTTGCCCGGCGCCGGGCGGGCGCTCGCGACGACCAGACGCACCGGCACCGGCCGAGGCGGCCCCAGTGCCGTCGCGCTGAGTCCGCCTCCAAGCCACCGGCATGACCTTTCAGGTTGCCCGCGGTGTTCTGACGGTCAGGCGGAGACAGACAGTTTGCCGAGTAGACCCTCGGCGATGCCCGCCATGGTCTTGGTCATCGGGGTTTCCCGGCCGGTGCGCCGGTAGGCGCGTTCCACGTTGGCGCACAGGAGCAGTCGGGAGAGGACACCGGACTTCGTCGCCAGGGAGTCCTCGAAGAGGGTGAGGACCTTCTCGGCGAGGGGTTCGACGGACAGGGACGCGGACCACAGGCAGGCCGCGTCCCATCCGGCGGGGGCGAGGCCCCAGCTCTCCCAGTCCAGAAGGGCGAAGCCGGGCCCGCAGAGGTTGGCGTACCCGACGTCTCCGTGGGCGGTGGCCCAGTCGGTGACCGTGGTGTCGACCTGGTCTCCGTACACCTCGTGGATCCGGTTCGTGAGGTGTTGCCGGCTCATGCTGACACGGCTGGTGGGGTGGCTTGCGAGGGCGCCGAGGGCGGCTTGCAGGTCTGTCCACCAGGACTCGGGCAGCTTCGGGAGGGTGGTGATGTCGCCGGTGGGGGAGAGCGCTCCGTCCTGGACCAGCGTCATCTCATCCGCCCGCCAGACGACCCCGCGCGACTCGTCGGACCACACGGCCGCGCCGAACCAGCGGGGGCGGGGAACGCCTTCGATGGCAGCAGCGGCCTCGAAGCCGGTCCACTGCTGGGCGTCGAGCTTGTTCTCCCGACGCCACGCGAGCCGCACCCAGGTGCCGGCGTCGGTCGGGAACCCGGCAGTGCCGTTCCACTTCGAGTAGTGGCCGTTGTCCTGTTCGAGGCGCCGTCCGAGACGCTGCTCGGTGGTGGTGAGGACGTCACGGATGTCGGTGGTGGACAGGTCATCCAAGGACGGCTGCACTGGTGCTCCCCTTCGGGTCCGGCTTGTGAGTCACCGTAGCCCGCTCAGCCAGCAGCCGGCGGTACTCGTCGACCTTCGCGGTGTTGACGCTGAACCTGGAGGCACGAACCAGTTCTGCGAGGTGCTCGGGGCTTGAGGTGCCGACCGCGATCTGGGTGACTGGTGGGAGGGCGAAGGCGGCGGCGAAGACCGCTTGGAGCCCACCCGCTGCCGGTCCGTCGGCTAGGAAGACCCGGGCGTCGAACCGGCTCCAGACGTCTGCGGTGGCGAAGCCACCGAACGGGGACATGCCTCGAAGCTGCTGGGCTCCGGTGGAGGCGGCCAGCTTCTCCCCGGCATCGAGAACATGGACGGGTACGGCGAGACCCGCGCGGATCATCAGCACGTCCGGGGCGTTGTTCACCCACGGGTGGTCGACGAGTCCGCGAGGGTCCCAGGACGAGATCCCCCACGAGCGGAAGAGCCCCATGTCTCGCATGCGAAGCAACTCGCCGCACGCGGGAGTGACGGCTTCGGGGTCTCGCTCCGGGTTGTGGAGGAGGACGGTGTCCGGCTCACGCCCGAGCTCACGAACGGTGGTTTCGACCGCGCTTCGGAGGTGTTGGGGGTCGAGGCTGTGGCCGTCGGTGTGGAAGCCGACCTTCGTCGTGATCTCGAAGTGCTGCATGAGCCCGGTGGCCGCCAACGTACGGTGCGAGGCGAAGTGGTGGTAGTTGAACGCGGTGTCGAGCTGCGTCACGCCTAGGTCGAGGGCCGATTCGAGAAGGTCACGGGAGTGACCAGACCGGTATAGGCCGAGGACGACACGTCGGTCAGGGTCTCGCACAGTCCCTCCGAGATCAGCAGGTTGGCCAGGGTGATGAGGTCGTCGTCGGCGCCGTTCAAGCGGACGGGGTGGCCGGAGAGCAGGGCTCGAAGGCTCGGTTCGGCGCGCTGGTGGAAGGTCAGCCGTTTGCCTCCGGCGGAGACCTGGACGGTGCCGCCATCCCGGGCGATGACCGGCGCGAACTCGGTAACGGCCGCGACGGCCTGCGGGGCACCGAGGGCGGGGACGTGGGGCGTGTGCCGCGCGGGCGGAGTGCTGGCCCGCAGCTCCTCCAGGTACCCACGGGGGCTGTAGGAGCGGGCCAAAGCGGTAAGTTTGTGCACCAGGTCCTCGTGCACTGTGTCGTCCAGGACGTTGTTCAGGTTGCTGTCCAGGTCGACGCGGAACGCTTCGTCGGCACGGGCGGCGTCGGACAGGAAGTTCACCCACGTCACGCCGGTCCGCTTCGTGAACCCGAACGTCACATGCAGCGAGTGGCCGGCGTCGCCGGAACCGAGGCGAGTGGCCGTGTGCCAGAACCCCCGCGGGATGTGCATGACGTCTCCGGCCCGCATGGTGCCCTTCCACAGCACCTCTTCCGAGGGCTCTCGGTTGCGCTCCGCGTCGCGGTACATCGGCGCTCGCCGGGAGGGTCCGCGAACCTCCCACGACTTCTCGCCCGAGAGCTGCACGGCGATGACCTCGTGGTCGTCCCAGTGCAGATGGAATCCGTCGGTATCGCCGACGGCGAGGTAGGCGTTGGCGGAGGTGAGTTCACCCGACCACCAGCCCAGTGCCCGGCAGGCGACTTCCAGTGTCGGATCGAAGAAGTCGACGTGGTCGAGGACGACGGTTCCGCCGCCGGCCAGGATGCGGCCGAGGGCCGCCATATCGGCCTGGCTCACGGCTTGACGACGCCGATTGACGTTGGTGGACAGGAAGAGCGACGGGTGTACCTCGTCGCCTCCGGCGTAGCAGCGTAACTGGGGATTCGCGAGATGGCGACGCTTGATCAGGTCGAGCAGGCGGTGCGGGGTCATCAGGCGGGAAACCAAGTCCGGGTCCGTGAGACGACCGCGTGCGAACGCGGTCCCCACGGAACCCGGCCCGTCCCAGCCGAGTGCCTTCTCGATGTGGGTGACGAGCCGGTGTTCCACGGGTTCCTCCTACTCCTTGGGGAGGTTCAGGTCACGGTTGTCGCCGTCGTCGCCCGCACTGTTCTGCGAGCTGGTGACGTCGGACCGCTCGGACTCGCTGCGGTCGTGAGCGGTCGCGAGTTCCTCGACCGCGATCAGCAGGGCGGGGCTGGTCCCACCCTGCGTGGATGCGTTGTTGCTCATCAGCGCTCTCCTTCTCGAGTCCCGCCATGGACCGACGGGTGCATGAGGGGTGTTCCTTGCCCGGACCGGAAGGGTTCTTCCGGTCCGTCGTGCGTGGCGCCGGGGACCCGAGGGACGACATCCCGAGCGCCGGCCCTCCAGACCTCCGCACGCATCTCGCCCAGGGTCAGCTCGGTCTCCCATCGGCGGGGGTGATCCGCCACGGCGTCGGAAAGACAACGGCGTCTTCCTCGTGTCGGAGCGGGGCGAAGACGGCCTCCACGCAGGCAGGCGGGCGCGGGCGCCGACCAGCTCGGCTGCGGACAGTGATCGCAAGGGGGGAGCAGCCATCACCGGTCGGTCACGCCGAGCTCGGCCCAGACGCTCTTCCCCCGTCGGTGGCGATCGCAGCCCGATCGAGCGCTCATCGCTCGCAACATCAGCCAACTCGTCTATGCCCCAGGTGCGGAGCGCGGCGGAGACGGGCAACCGGGCCCGGCGGGCCGATGCAGCCTCACACGGAAGCGTCTCGCTGTAGGAGGGGCGTCCGGTGCCGGACGGTCGGGATCCCTGGGTCATGGCGGTCACGTGAGCCTCGGCAGTCGTCGGGGTGGCGGCAGCCCCCGCTCTCCAGGGGGTGCGCGGGAGCGGGGCGCCATGGCGGGGGCCGCCCGGGCGTCGTGCCTTCGGTGGTCCCTGGTGGCTATGGCCAGTCAACGGCTACAAGAGCAAGGAGAACAGGAAGAGTTGATGGAATGGACCACGTGCCGAACCGGAAGACTTTACGAGGGGAATGCGTACGGGGCTGCGCCACAGGTGACTTCGTAGCTACCGTCGGTGCAATGGGAGCCAATGCCGTCCTCAGAGCCCGGATGGGTGAACTGGGCCTCACGCAGGACGAACTCGCAGGTCAGATGAACGCGGCCCTTGAGCCGCTCACCGGCCGGCCCGGAGGCTTCTCCGCGCGCACGGTCCGTAACCTGCTCAACGGCACCACCACCCGCCCGATCGGCCGGACATGCGTCGCCCTGGAAAGGGTGTTCGGCTGCCCGATCGCGGAATTAGGGTTCGCTCCACCCAGCACAGCAAGACCCCGGGAGGATCCCGTGCTCCGCCGCACCTTCATCACCTCCGTGGCCCTCACTGCGGCCGCTCCTGCCGTCGGCTCCCCACGCCGCATCGGCTCCAGTGACATCGAACGCCTTCAACGCCGCTTCGCCGACATCATCGCCAGCGACCACCGCCATGGCGGCCAGCGCGGCACCGAGCAGAAGGCCGCCGCGATGGCGGATGAAGCCCTTGCCCTCCAAGAGTCCGGCACCGCCAGCCAGCGCATCCGCAGCCAGGTGTACGCCTCAGCCGCAGCCTTCCGCTCCTCCGCCATGTGGGCAGCGATCGACGGCCGTCGATTCGATGACGCGACCGGCCACATGCGCATCGCCCAGGAACTCGCCGAGATGGCCGGTGACCCCTTCATCAAATTCCGCATCTGGTCCCACGCGGGCACCATGTATCGACACATGGGGCGTCAGGCTGAGGCGGCCGCAGCCAACAATGTGGCCAGAGGACTCAGCCTCACGCGCCGTGATCCGATGTTCGCCTCGCTCGGACTGGCACGCCATGCCGCGATCTACGGTGCCGCAGGAGACGCCGTCGCGACCCGCCGGGCTTTCGACCAGGCCCAGGACGCCATGCTTCGCGCGGACTTCGGCGAGTACAGGCCGGTGTGGATGAACGCCTTCTACGACCAGGCAGAACTCGACAGCCTCGCCCTGTCCGCCCATCTCGCGCTCGCTGACTACCCCACGGCCGAAGCCCACGCTCACCGATGCCTGTACGCTCTGCGTCCCCACATGCACCGGTCCAAGGCCATCACCACCACACGCCTCGCCCGCGCCCAGCTCGAACAGGGTGACGTGGAGCCCGCGGTGGCAACCGCCATGTCGGTACCAGCCGATGCGGCTACCCGTCACCCCAGGGTTACCCGGATGCTGACCGGATTCGGCACCCGCCTGAACCACATCGCGCCCGACAGTACCGGCGCTTCGGCGTGGGATCAGTACGCCCGGGATACCTGGAGGGCACCCGCATGACGCCGCGACTGCGCCGCTTCACCGACATCGAGCAGGCCGCCCCGCCTCTGATCGCCGTATACGCGAAGGTGCGGGAACCTCTTCTCCACCTACCGAACTACGCAGTCTCCACCTTCACGGAGCGGCTGGAGCGCCATGGTGTGGACCCGGGCTTCGAAGCGGTGATTGCTTTCGAAGACGCAGGCCAGCCGGTTGGGTACGCGTACGGCAACACGGTCGAGGCCGGAGACCGGTGGTGGAAGCGAATGGACTGCGTCGAAACGCAGTTCACCGTCTCGCCGACTTTGGCTCTGAAGGAGATCGGAGTGGTTGAGCCCTACCGGGGTACGGGTCTGGCGCGACGCGTCCACGACGAGTTGCTCGACAGACGTGACGAGTCCTCCGTCTCACTCATGGTCAACCCGGCGGCCGGTGAGGGCAAAGTGCAGGGGCTGTACGAGACGTGGGGATACCGAGGCATCGGTAGCGTGCAGCCGTCACCTGATTCCCCGCCGTTGGTGATGATGATCCGACCGATCCGTTGAACTGGTCTGGAGGGTCGAAACTGCCAGTCGGGACCCTGGCAGAGGGCCTAGGTAGGTGGCGGACGCAGACTCTTGGGCGGTCGACCCTTGAGGTCTCACCGGGAAGCGGCTGTGCCGCGGTACCCAAGGGCAGCAGGCGATGGCGTAGTGCCGCCTGCCGGTGTTCGATCCCTCAGCGAATGGCTTGTCGTCTGCGCTTCACGCGCGGAGCCCCCGCAACGATCCGGCCCGGCCGCCGACGGGCATGTTCGTGCACCGCAACCACCACCGGCCGCACCGGCTACCTTCACCAGGCGGGGAAACGACTGCGCGCCCCGTACTTTCAGGAGATGGGACCGCGGGGCGACGTACGCGAACCGCTGGCCGGCGGAGATGCTCGCGGACTACTGGCGCTGAGGAGCACGTGCGTGACGCAGCCGCAACGCAAGCCGTTCCTGTACGTCGTCGTCTGCGCCGCCGGGATCGCCGACGATGTCGGCAGGCTGATCACGGCGGCCCACGGACGGAACTGGGACGTCGGGGTCATCGCCACCCCGCATGCGCTGCCCTTCCTCGACGTCCCGGCGGTAGAGACGCAGACGGGCTTCCAGATCCGTTCCGCCTGGAGAGCACCGGGTGACGATCGGCCCCTGCCGCCGGCCGACGCCATCGTGGTCGCTCCGGCGACCTTCAACACGGTCAACAAGTGGGCCGCGGGCTTCGCCGACAACCTCGCGCTCGCCGTCCTCTGCGAGGCGTACGGCATGGACATCCCCACCGTTGTCCTGCCCTACGTGAACTCCGCCCTGGCCGCCCACCCCGCCTACCGGAGAAGCCTCGCTGAGCTCCGGGAGATGGGCGTTCTGGTCGGCGGGTACGAGCCGCACCGGCCCAAGGCCGGCGGGGGAGCGGATCGCTTTCGCTGGGAGGAGGGCCTTGATCTGCTCTCTTGCTCCGTCTCCCGCGTCGGAGATGTCCGACCGCCCCGGCGCGGAGCGCTGTGACCCGCGCCGCGGATCGGCCTGCTGTGGCGGCAGCCGTCGTCGTATGGAACCGCCGTGTGCTGTTGATACGGCGTCGGGTCGCTGAAGGCGAGCTCTCATGGCAGTTCCCTGCGGGGAAGGTCGAGCCCGGCGAATCTCGAGAGGAGGCGGCCGTGCGCGAAACGCGTGAGGAGACGGGAGTGAGCGTCGCCGCCCACAGCTTCCTCGGAGAACGGGTTCATCCGGCTACCGGCAGGCTGATCTCCTACACGGCCTGCGTGGTGATCGAGGGAACGGCGCATGCGGCCGCCCCGCGGGAGGTCGCGGAAGTGGCCTGGGTGCCGCACGAGGAGCTCCTTCGGTACGTCCCCCATGGGATCTACACGCCTGTGCGGAGGTACCTGGATACCGAGCTGTCGTGATTCCGCCCTGCTACGGCACGATGACTGAAAGCGTCGGACCAGCCTTTCCGCTGATGGATGTCACGGAGGAAGGGCTTCCCGACATCGCGGTCGAGGGAGGGCCTGGGCATGGCTGAAGTTCCACTCGGGCACCGCGACCCCGTGCAGCACGGCAGCGGCAGCGGCCTCGGTCCCGTTCCAGCCCCGCGGGCCGATCCGCTCGAATCCCCGCCGCTCGACGCGCACCCACGTATCCCGCTCCGTACGGCCACTCAAGGAGCGGCGCTTGTCCACCAGAGCGTTGCCGGTCCAATCGCACCCGCAGGGCGTGTTCCACGCGCTGCGTACGGCCTCCATCGGCGCACGCCGCGACTCAACTTGCGTTCAGTCAATGGATGTTGAGAAGGAGCCTTTCGGTCTCCTTGGCTGCCGCGGCCGTTAGGGTTGGGGATGCCTCGAACCGATCCTCGGAGGGCTGACCGGTGGCTGAGAGCCTTGTTCGACTGGACGATCACACCGAAGCCGCGGTTCTCGTCAGACATCGCTCGATGGCGGCCCCGGCGCCAGGACTCCAAGCTCCCCGTGATCACGGCGACCGCCCAGCAGGTCCGTACCCGGGCTGATGTCACAGGCGCGGACCGCGACGCGAGCAGCGGAATCCGCTTCCAGGGGAACGTTCGGTTCTGACACGTGGAAAGGGATGCCGTGACCTCGGCAGAGCGCGAGATCGAGATCCTCCTCACCGACCCGCCCGAGTGTGGCCGGTGTGGCAGAGGTTGCCTGCTCAGCGCACGGGTGCCGCACCGCTGGCAGAACGAGAGCGGACGCGATGTAGTCGGTTTACGGCAGGTGGTGTTATGTCAGGTGTGTGATCGCGGACGTCCTGGCGCCGACGAGTTAATGGCGCTGTTCGCCGTCGACGGGCAGGTCGGTCTGGCGAACATGGAGGCGTTCGGCGTCCTCGTGGACAACTGGTTGGACGAGGCCGAGCAGAAGGCTGTGGACCTCGATCACCTGGAACGTGAACAGGAGCTGTGGCGGCGCGGCGAACTCTAGTGCCGTGGCCGGAGAGGTCCACCGGGTCGCAGTTGCAGACCCCGCCCGTGGGCGCCGTGAGCGCCCATCCCGTGGGAACGACGACGCTTCCGCTTGTGTCGTGAGCACCGTCGCGGTACCGCTGTGCGACACGAAGACCCCCGCGTGGTGGTTTCGTTTCCCACCACGGCGGAGGTCTTCGTCTGGTTCAGGGTCCGACCCGGCGGGCGTCGGCGACGCCCGTGATCAGTTCACCCCACCGCGCGTCAGCGGCTCTTGGCCAGGACCTCGACGATCTCTGAGGACGTGCCACACTCCCCGAGCAGCGGGAAGATGCGCTCGATGCTGTTGCGGTGCGCCTCAGGATGCATGTCGGCCATCGCATCGGTGGCGAGCGTGACGTGGTAACCGAGTTCGTGCGCGTTGCGGGCGGTGGACTCCACGCCGATGCTCGTGGCAATGCCGGCGAGCACGACTTGGGTGATGCCACGGCGGCGCAGTTGCAGGTCGAGGTCGGTGCCGTAGAACGCGCCCCAGTTGCGCTTCGTCACCAGGATGTCGCCGGGGTGACCCTGGAGGTCCTCGACGATCTCGTCCCAGCCGGCCGGCATGGCCCCTATGTAGCTCGGTGCGTCCTTGCGGCCGGGCGTCCCGTCCGCGTGGTCCTCGGCCTGAGTGACGCGGACCAGGACGACGGTGGCACCGTGCTCGCGGAACGCATCCGCGAGTAAGGCGGAACGGGTCACGACATCGGAGCCGCTGTGCGGCACACAGGGTGCACCGACCGTGGCATTCTGCACGTCGATGAGTACGAGAGCAGTTCCCGTATCGAGTTTGGTAATCGGCACGTTGCGCCCTTTCGTTTTGATGCTCGCAGCATTCAGTATTACGCCACCCCCTGTTGAGCGAACCGTTTTGGTCATTTCTTTACGTCCAGCGGCTGTTCGGCGATCGGGGGCTGAGCCGTGGACTCCAAAGCGGTGCGCGCGTGGTTCGTGGCGTGGGGGAAGAAACAGGTTGCGGCCGACCGGCTCGTACCGAGCTGTTCGACCGGATCGCCACCGGATCCGTTCTGCCGATCAGTACCCGGCGGCGCACGAAACCCTACCGCGTCGCGGTGACCGCGTGAGGTGAAAAGCATGCCGGGGTGCTCGCCGCGCCAATACACTGACACGGCTCGGACGGTACCTCAGGTCGGAAACGGGAGCGATACTTTGAGGATCAACTCCTTGGTCACAGTCGCCGTCGCGACAGCGTTCGGCGGAACTCTCATGGCCCCCGCCGCGGCGAGTACGCCCCCAGGGGTGGAACGCGGCCCGTACAGCGCCTCGGGCGCCGCCGCGTGCACGTGGAGGATGTCCGACCTGCCGGTCCCCTCCGGCTACACCACCGCCGAGGCACGGGGACACGCGGGCACGGGAAAGGTGGTGGGCACCGCGTGGAAGGCCGATCACCGCGAGGGCGTCGTGTGGACCGAAGGGGTACCGGCTGTCCTGCCACAGCCCCGGAGTACCCCCGGTTCGAACTACCCCAGCGAGGTCAACCCCTCGGGCGTGATCGCCGGCTACTGGGTCGGCAACGACGGCACGACCAGCGCGTGGCGCTACCAGAGCGGGCGGTATCAGTTCCTTCCCGGAATCGGTACCCAGGTCTCGGTGCCCACCTCCATCAACGGCAGGGGCGACGTCGTGGGCTTCAGCCGGGACTTCACGGGAGGGGCCAGGACGGACGCGGTCATGTGGCGCACCGATCGTCCCGGGAGCGTGACCGGCTTCGGGGAGGGATACAGCGCGGGCATCGACGATTCCCGGCGGGTGGTCCTGTCGACGGGCGTGATGGTCGACGGCGACGGGCGTGAGATCGCGCGTCTCCAGGGCGGTCAGCCGCTGGCCTACCAAGGAGGCCGGATCGTCGGGTACACCGGCTCGTCCGCCCCGCACAACGTCGTGGAGTGGGGCCTGGACGGCGCGATCGTCCGGCAGATCCCCAACGGCGTTCCCTCCGAGGTGAACTCCTCCGGGGCCGTCGTCGGGACGCGGACCGGAGGGATCAAGACGGTGTGGCGCGACGGCGGCACCCAGGACCTGAACAGCCCCGTCCCCACCGGTCTGAACCTGCTGGGCATCACCGAGGACGGCGCGGTGATCAGCGACTATCGGTCTGGTGGCGCGACCCGCAGCGGGATCTGGCGCCGCTCCTGTTAGGCACCCCGGGGCGGACGGGACGTGGGAGCGGATCCCGCGTCCTGTCCTGGCGGCGCCGATCCGCTCGGCACAGTTGGCCGGAAACCGGTCGGTGCGGTCGAGACTGCCACGTACCCGCGTCTGGTCGGCCGGCCGGGCCTGGACCGCCGCGTCATCAGCCTGCCCAGGCCGGGGCCCAGACATCGTCACGGGCCGTCGTCCGGTACCTGACGTGCAGGTACTCGAGGAAGGCGGCGAGTACGGGGTGCGGGTTGTCCGCTCGCCAGATCACCGACAGGGGGTAGACGGGGGCCGGGTCGACGATGGGGATCCGGCAGAGGTCGTAGCTCTCGGGCCACAGATACCGGGAGCCCTCGCCGACGAAGGTGGCGAGCCGGCTGGAGTGGGCGATCTCGGTGAGGAGGGCTTCGACGCCGAAGCTCGGCCCTATCGTGTCGATCGTGAGTCCGAACGTCTTCGCCAGGTCCTCGTAGTAGCCCATCGGCTCGGCATCGGCCATGCCCGGCATCCATACGGGATGGTGGGCGAGCTCAGCCAGCGTCACGGTCCTGGCGTTCGCCAGGGGGTGCAGTGGGCCGACCAGGAGTTCGTGACGGTCGTCGATCACCCGGGATGACCGGAGCCCCGCAGGGACCACGAGGGTGGAAGCCCGGAGGGATCTGAACGTGGCGTCCAGGGTTCCCGCGCTGATCTCCGCCATCGCCGTCGTGGTGTCGGCATTGGCCAGGGTCACCACATCGAGCTCGATGTCGGGGTGCTCCCGGTAGAAGTCCCGAAGGATGTTGGAGGGTGCGATCCGCCGGCCGATCACATCGATCCGCAGGGGCCTGGGGGTCGGGGACACCGCGGCGGTGAAGCGCTCGGCGGCACGGAGCAGCTCCCGGGCGCGGGGTAGCAGTGCCTGCCCGTCGACGGTGAGCCGGACACCTCGGGCGACCCGTGTGAAGAGCCGTACGCCGAGTTCCTTCTCCAGGCTCGCCACTCGCTTCGAGGCTCCCTGCTGGGTGATCCTCAGATGGTCGGCAGCGGCTTGGTACTGACCACTGTCGGCGACAGCCACGAATGTACGAACGGCATTGAGATCCACGGAGCAGAACCTACTCCCCCGCGAGGGGCGCCGTGACGCACCCCTCCTTCCGTCGGAGCCGGAGAACCGCACGTGGAGCCGGAGCGACGCACGCTGCCCTGCCCGGCGCAGCCCACCGGGCAGGGCAGGAGTAACAGATCCGGTCGCACGGATCACCGGCCGTCACGGCCGCCACCGGCGCCGCGCCGACGGACGCGGGACCGGGCGGTGTGGGGGAACCCCTAGCCGTTCGCTCCGCGCAGCTCCGCCCGGGTCACCGAGGTCACGATCGGCAGATCGAACTCACCCTTCTCGGTGTCCGGATGGGTGTTCAGATGCCGGCGGATACGGTCCAGCAGCTCGACGCGCTCTTGTTCCGGCAAGGCCAGCACGGGAGAGAGGGTTCCCATGCGGGCGACCATCGAGTCGGTGGTGCTGCGCTGGCCATGCCGGAAGTCGGTGTGCTCCAGGTCCTTGAACAGCGGGTGCTGCCGAACCCGCTCGACGGGGGACGCGGTCTTCCCCCAGCCGAAGATCTCCGCCAGGCCGGCGATCCAGTCCGCGCGCGCGTCGTCGTCGTTCCACAGCGCGGCGGCCACCCCGCCGGGCCGCAGCACCCTCGCGATCTCAGGGAAGGCGCGCTCCTGGTCGAACCAGTGGAAGGCGTTGCCCACGAGGACCGCGTCGACCGACGCGTCGGGCAGTGGGATCTCCTCCGCCGTGCCGGGATGGGCCCCGACCGTGGGGTGGCTGCGGACCAGCTCGGACCGCATGCGCGCGTCGGGCTCCACGGCGAGCACCTTCGCTCCCAGGTCCAGCAGGCCCCTGGTCAGCTGCCCGGTACCCGCGCCCAGATCGAGAACCGTCAACTGCCCCCGGCCCGAGAGCGGGGCGAGAGCCCACTCGATGGCCTCGCGCGGGTAGTCCGGCCGATGTTCGGCGTACGCGGCCGCATTCGACCCGAACGACGTTCCGCGCTGTTGTCCCTCGCCCGAATTACTCATGAACCATCCCATTCGCAACAATGCGCATTGTGCGCGCCCACTCGCCGATTCGCTCGACGTCACACCTTAAGTCCTATCGCACCAAATGAACTGCGTAGAGTGAACCTTGGTACATATTTTCCGCCAAGCGTCATACGGCGGACGGCGACCCTTCCGCCCACTCCACGGACTCCTCTGCCTGCTCGTACAACTGTTGGTTCGCGCACTTCCACAGACCCAACGAATGGTTGTATTTGTTCGAAGGATCGGTTGTTTGTGTCGGGTCCGCAGCCTTGCTTTGATGCGTGGAGCCCAAAGGCGCGAGCCGCGAGTGAGGGGAAGGGCTGATACTTCATGGCAAGACGATCCCTGGGCCGGCAGTTCAACTGGCTGTGGGCGGCTTATGCGGTGAGCGCCTACGGTTCCGGATTGGGATTCGGCGCCTTCCCGTTGATCGCGTTGCTCGCACTGGACGCCAGTACCGCGGAGATCGCCGCCCTGTCCGCGGTGGGCCCGACCGTCGGCGCGCTGATCGCGCTGCCCCTGGCGCCCTGGGTGGAGTACCGGCGCAAGCGCCCCGTCATGATCGTGATGGACCTGGTCCGGTTCGCGGTGATGGCGAGCGTTCCGCTCTTCTACGCCCTCGGCTGGCTCAGTTTCGTCCAGTTGCTCGTCACCTCGGCCGTGGTCGCCGCCACCAAGATCGCCTTCCACGCGGCCAGCGGCGCCTACCTCCAGACCGTCGTCCGGCCGGACGACCTGCTCGTCGCGAACGCCCGGTTCGAATCCACGAACTGGAGCTCCATCGCGATCGGACCACCCCTGGGCGGTGCGGCGGTCGGCCTCTTCGGCCCCCTCGTCACCATCATGGTCGACGCGGTCAGCTACCTGTTCTCGGCATTCGCCCTCACCGCGATCCGGGGCCGGGAGGAGACACCGCGCAGATCGGGCGGTAAGAGGCTCCGGGCCGACGACCTGCTGGACGGCTGGCGGCACATCATGGCGCACCCCGGTCTGCGCGCCCTCTTCCTCAACAACATGCTCGTCTCCGGGCTCGTCATGGCCACCGAACCGCTGCTGGCCGTGCTCCTGCTGCGGGAGCTCGGGTTCCCGGTCTGGCAGTACGGCCTCGCCTTCGCCGTCCCCTGTATCGGAGGGCTCATCGGCTCCCGACTGGCGCCCCGTGCCGTGGCCCGTTACGGACAGCACCGTGTGCTGCGCACCGTGGGCGCCCTCCGCGTGATCTGGCTGATCGGGCTGGTCTTCGTCGGTCCCGGTGTCGTCGGCCTCGTGACCGTGATCGCCGTCGAGCTGGCGATCATCTTCAGCATGAGTCTGTACACCCCGGTTGTGGCCACCTACCGGCTCGAACAGACCCCCGGCCACAAGGTCGCCCGTACGCTCTCGGCATGGTTGATCGGCCAGCAGGCGGGGATCGCGCTCTGCACCGCGCTGGCAGGGCTGCTGGCGGAAGTCACCAGTCCGCGCATCGCGCTCGCGGTCGCCGGACTCGCCATCCTCACCAGCCCGCTGCTGCTGCCCCGCGAACCCGGCCCCGCGCCGTTGGCTCACGAACAGGACGGCGATCTTGTTCGAAAGTCCGTGTGATTCCAGCGGAGCGGGGGTAGGGGAAGCGGGGCCGGTCCTCTGTTGTTCCGCGAGGACCGGCCCGCCTCCGATGACCGCGAGAGAGGCGTGCACGGTCGTGGGCGCGCCCAGGACGGCCGTGAGCTGACTCGCTGATCATGGATCGCCCCTACCCGCGTGGAAGCGCCTCGTGGCCCGGGCCGTTGGCAACGGGCCGCGCGGGCGATCGGGGAGGGCTTAGAACATGGTGTTGCCGTTGGCGGAGGTGGCCGGGATGTTCTGGATGACGTCCCAGTGCTCGATTATCTTCAGCTCTCCGTTCGGCTGCCTCTCCACGCGGAAGATGCCCATGATGGCCTGTCCGGTGTCCTCGGGGCGCAGACGGTAGCGGAAGTGCACGGCGACGTAGTCCTTGTCGGCGATGACTCGCTTCAGGTCCGCGGTCACGTTCGGAAACTGCTGGAAGAACGTGGTGAGGTGCTCGCGCATGTCGGTCGTTCCGTTGGGAACGGCGGGGTTGTGCTGGTAGAGCTTCGGGTCGAGGTACGCGACCGCGTCGGGGTTTCTGTCGACGAGGAGGGTGTTGAAGTAGCCGACGACGACCCTTCTGCTCAAGGGGGTCTGCCAGGCCGGCCCGCTCGGCTGGTTCGTGTTCGGATTGCTGACCGTGCCGAACATGTCGTTGCCGTTGGCCGTGGTCGCCGGCACGTCCTGGACCGTGTCCCAGTGCTCGGCTATCTTCCCGTTCTCGTCGAAGCGGAATATGTCGAGCACCGCCACGCCGCGGGTGCCGGGTTCGTTGACCGGGTTCGCGTGCACCATGACCAGGTCGCCCTCGGCGAGCACCCGCTTCACGTTGTACTTGAAGTTCGGGTAGCGCGTGTGCAGGTCGCGGGTGAAGTTCTTGAACGCTTCCCGGCCATCGGCGATGGCGGGGCTGTGCTGGATGTAGTCGGCACGGATGTGCCGGTCCGCGACCCGCAGGTTAGCCCGTTCGTAGAGCTGGGTGAGAACGTGGACGGCCGTGAGCTTGTTGCGCTCCTGGGCGAGGTGGCCCGTGTGCTGGGAGTCGATGGTGGACACACCGCCGCGGAGCGGCGCGGAGGCGCCGTACGCGGGGGCGAAACCGGCCAGGGCAGTGATGCTTGCTGCGGCCAGCAGAGTGGCGACGGTCTTCCGGGCTAACAGGGTGGTGCTGAGCATCACGATGGTCTCCAAGCGCTGCAACGAAGGGGTGGTTGGACTCACCCCGCGAAAACGGGCTGGTCCGAGACGAGGTGGAGCAGGCCGTGCTTCTGCCTCTACCGCTGGGATTCAGCCGAAGTTCGGTGCGTAGGAGCGTAGTCGGCCTGATGGCCGGAATGGTCCGTTCAGGTGAAAGCTCTCGATACACGTTGAACTGATCTTCAGCGCGGCGAAACGTCACCGAGGGCAGAGGCCGGTCAGCGGCTGCTCCCGGAGGCGGGTGGCCGGCGGCATCACGCTCCGCTGCGCGGGGGCCGGTGTCCGAGCCCGTCGGCCCGACCGCGCTGCTTCGCCGAACGTCCCCGGACCTCTGCGGTGTCGCCGCCGTACTCGGCCGGGCCGGATCTGAATCCGCCGGGGCGTTGTGTGTCCCCAGGAGGTGCTGTTGTGACCGGAAAGGGTTCACCGGGTCGCGGCGCGGGGTACCGGACACCGCGACCTGGCAGACCTTTCCGGCCGTACGCGTTCCGGCACACCGGAGGTGGGTCTTGTGCTGCCCGCCGCGGTGGGTCACATCGGTGTGACGGGAATCCGCCCGACCCGTCCGCCGGCCGTTCGAGGCCCGTCGACCCCGGGCGCACCGGGTACGAGGTGCGAGGCGAGCCGTCCCTTTCGGCCAAGTGGGGCAGGAGGTGGGGGACCCGCCGACCGGGTTCCGGACCGTACGTCCCCGGGGGGTGGCCCGGCGCAGCGGCCGATCGGCTGGTGGAGCGGCCACGCGGCCTCGTGGCCGGCTGCTTCACCCGAGGAGACGCCCGGGCCCGGCAGCCGTCCACGCCGGGGCGGAGACCGTGCGGTCACGCCGCTGCCTTCCGGCCAAAGCCGTCGCACGTTGCATGCACGAAGGTCCCATTCACGCTGCTCCTCGGAGGTCGTAAGCTGCTGATTTGTACAGGGAATTCCATGGGTGGGAATGGGGAGACCATTAATCCATTGTGGGCAGGCGATCGGGCCGTCGATCGGAAACGGTCGGTTCCCGACCATGCATTCCGGATCCTTTGATTTCCACGGACAGAGGCGGGGCTTTACCCGCTACGCCGCATTCGGGGGCCGGCCACGATGAGGCGGCGAATCCCTGAACGGCCTGTCCGAGATTCGAGGCACGGGGGGAGGCCCGGCCAGGCGGCGGTGGTGCCTCTGCCGTCCGGTTGAGGACGTGAAGGCGTACTGGGCGAACCGGCCGAACGCGTGAACCCTGCGGACCGGGGGTCGAGGCGACCGGTGTTCCCCTGTGCGTCGAAGCGGCGGAGTCTCCACGGACCGTGCCCGGACACCAGCGGACAGCCCAGCCGAAGGCCGGGGCGGGAGGCTGCCCGACGACAGTGGCATCCCGCTCTACAACGCGGCAGCGGAGACCCGCCTCGCCGCCATACTCAAGGAGATACCGCAGAATGACTGGCATCACCGTCAACCCTGCCGCCGGACGCATCGGTGCGGAAATCGAGGGCGTGGACATCTCCCGCCCGCTCGACGCCGAGTCGATCCGTACCATCCAGCAGGCGCTTGACGAATGGAAGGTCATCATCTTCCGGAATCAGCACCTCGACCATGTGACGCACACCGCGTTCGCGCGCCAGTTCGGTGAGCTGACCTTCGGTCACCCCCACCACGAGCCGCCCAAGGATGCTCCGGAGATCTACACGATCCAGCACCGGCGCTTCGAGAAGCTGCTCGGCGGCGACGCCACGCGGAAGCAGCGCTCGTACGCCTATGCCGGGAACAACGGCTGGCACTCCGACCTCACCCCGTTCGTCAACCCGCCGGCCGGGGCGATCCTGCGTTCCGAGGTATTGCCGAATTACGGCGGCGATACGCAGTACACGAACCTCGTGGCCGCTTACCAGGGCCTCTCGGAGCCGTTCAAGAGGTTCGTGGACTCGCTGCGCGCGGAGCACCGTTACGGTGCGAACTGGTCCGGAATGCCGCAGCCCAGCGTGGCCGGATTCCAGAAGCGCGCCGAGGAGAACGCCCTGGTCTCCCACCACCCGGTCGTGCGGGTGCACCCGCGGACCGGGGAGAAGGCCCTGTTCGTGAACCCGATCTACACCGACCACATCGTCGGGACGTCGCCGATCGAGAGCCGTCTCATTCTCGGCTACCTGTTCGACGAGATCGCCAGGCCCGAGTACACCGTCCGCTTCCGGTGGGCCCCGGGAAGCGTGATCTTCTGGGACAACCGGGCTACCTGCCACATTCCTCCGCGTGACCTCGACCACCTCGACGTCGAGCGGGTGCTGCACCGCGTGACGCTGATCGGAGAGGTGCCGGTAGGACCGGACGGGCTGGAGTCGGAAGCGATCGAGGGACCCGGTCTCGGGTCGGAGCCGCCCTTCGCCTCGACGTTCTTCGACAGGAGCGACCGAGCGGCCCAGGAGCAGATGTCCTGAGCCGTATGCCCTCAGTGCTCGGCCGGCTCGACGGCGCCCTGGAACGGGCGGCCCTCGTGGCCGGGGGGAGCGGGTGGCCGCGCTGTCGCCGCCCGCTCCCGAGCGACGGCACCACGTGACGCCGGCCCGGTTCCCCGTCCGGCCGCTGCCCCGGTCGACGTCAGCGGTCCGCCAGCACCGCGGTCAGTACGTCGTCGATCCGCGTGATCAGCCGGGGCGCCTGCTCGGTGAGATAGAAGTGGCCCCCGGGGAACACCTCCATGGTGAACGCACCACTCGTGTGATGCTGCCACGCTCGCGTGTCGTCGAGCTCCGCCTTGGGATCGTGGTCGCCCACCAGCGCCATCACCGGGCAGCTCACCCGGTGCACCCGCTCGGGGCGGTACAGCTCGGTGATCCGGTAGTCGCTGCGGATCGCGGGCAGCACCATGCGGAGCACCTCGTCGTCGCCGAGGACCCGGCTGTCCGTGCCGGCCAGCTGCTTGACATCGGAGAGCAGAGCCTCGTCACCGAGCATGTGCACGTCGTCCTCCGGTTTGAGGAGGGACGGCGCCCGGCGGCCCGAGGCGAACAGCATCACCGGAACGATCCCCGCCCGCTGTTCCAGCAGACCGGCCAGTTCGAACGCCAGCAACGCGCCCATGCTGTGACCGAACAGCGCCAGGGGCCGGTCGGCCCACTCGTCCACCAGCAACGGCAGGAGACCGTCGGCCAGTTCGGCGATGCTTTCGGGACAGGGCTCCATGCGCCGGTCCTGACGGCCCGGGTACTGTGCGGCGAGCACCTCGATCCGCGGTGAGAGGGATCGCGAGACCGGGAAGTAGAAGCTGGCCGAGCCACCCGCGTGCGGCAGGCAGAGCAGCCGGACGGCACTGTCGTCGGCAGGGTGGTAGCGGCGGATCCACAGATCCCTGTTCTCGCTGCGCGTGGTCACGTGGGGAACTCCGGATCGGCTCGGGCTGGCACCGGCGGTGTGACGGCCACTGCGGCCGACCGTCACACCGTGGACGGTTCGCGAAGGGTGAGTCGCCTCTTCAGGTGGTCCACGTGACGGGCAGCGCTCGCAGCCCCTTGAGTATCATCCCGCTCGTGTACGTGAGCTTGTCGACCGGTACGTCCAGCCTCAGCCCGGGAAACTCGCGCAGGAGCCCGGTGTAGGCCACTTCCAGCTCGAGCCGGGCGAGTTGGGCGCCCAGGCAACGGTGCATTCCGTGCCCGAACGCCACGTGGTCCCCGGCATTGGCCCGTCCCAGGTCGAACCGATCGGGCTCCGGGAAGGCCCTCGGGTCCAGGTTGGCCGCGCTGGGGCTGGCCAGGACCACACTGTGCGCGGGAATGACGACGCCGCCCAGCTCGACCTCACACGTCGTCACCAGGTGCAGTCCTTCGTGCGGATCGGTACTCGCGCTCAGCACCACGTACCGCAGCACCTCGTCGATGACGGAGGGCACCAGCGAGGGGTCGGCGCGCACCGCCGCGAACTGGTCCGGGTGATCCAGCAGCGCGACCAGGCCCTTGCCCAGCATGTTCGCCGTCGTCTCGTGCCCGGCGACCAGCACACCGAAGACGATCTGGACGACTTCCTCCTCGTTCAGCCGGCCCTCCACGTCGCGCGCGGTGACCAGATCCCGCAGCAGGCTGCCTTCCGGGCACCGTTGTACGTCGGCTGCGAGCTCGGCGATGTACGCGACCAGTGCCCGCCGGGCTTCCATGGCCTGGTCCGGCGGGTAGGCGTTGGTCGACGTGATGAGTTCCGACCACGGGCGGAAGCGGTGCCGGTCCTCATAGGGCACGCCGAGAATCTCGCAGATCACCGCGACGGGCAGCGGAAAGCACAACTCGGCGTTGATGTCGGCGGGAGGTCCTGCGTCGTGTATCCCGGCGAGCAGTTCGCCGGTGATCTGCTCGATCCGCGGCCGCAGCGCGCGGATTCTCCGGACACTGAACGCCGATGCGGCGGCCTGGCGCAACCGTGTGTGCTCGGGCGGGTCGAGGTCGTGCATCCCCGGCCGGGAGAAGACCGCCGCGCGGCCGGTTCCCGCGCCGCGGCGGTGTGCCTCCGCCCTGCTGAAGCGGGGGTCGGAGAGGACGGTCCGTACCTCGGCCATACCGCTGATCAGCCAGGCCGTGCCACCGTCCTCGGTGGTGACCTCCCGGACGGGAGCCTGCCGCCAGAACTCGCGTACCACCGTTGGAACGGAGTAGTCCTCTTCGTTCTCAGAACCTAGTGCTGTCTGGCTGGATTCCGTCACCACTTGCTCCTCTCGGTCCACGCCGCTGGTCCGAGGCGAGACGCGGGACTCCGGTCACACATGGAAATTCCTTCGGAACCTCGCTCGCGGCCATGACTGGCCGGCAGTGAAGAATGTTCCTCTGAATCGAGCGGGATATTTCCGCACACGCTGAGATCCTGCCCGTCTCGTGAATGAAATACCAGTGGACGAAGGTTCAATTTACATGTACGAATGCGATTTGATAGGAGTGAATTAAGCGTGTGAGGATATATCAAGAGGGGTGGGAATCGATGGACAGGCGAGACCGGGTGAAACTGTACGACCAGATGGCTGAACAGTACGACCGATCGAGGCCGAGCTACCCCGATGATGTGATTGACGAGATCCTGGGCGACGTTTCCGAAGAATTGTCGGTGCTCGATGTGGGGTCCGGTACCGGAATCGCTTCGCGGCAGATGAAGAGCCGGGGCGCCGATGTCATCGGGCTCGATATGAGTACCGGGATGAGCGCCGTCGCCGAACAGCACGGCATCGTCACCGAACTCGCTCCGTTCGAGACATGGGACTCGGCGGGGCGCACATTCGACCGGGTCACGTGCGCCCAGGCGTGGCACTGGATGGATCCGTTCAGCAGCGCGCTGAAAGCCGCCTCCGTGATCCGGCCGGGCGGCCGGCTCTGCCTGTTCTGGAGCGCGGGCCACCACCCGGACGATCTCGCGGACGCGCTGGCAGCCGCCTATGAGCGGGTTCTCCCGGCCGACTCGCCCAAGATGACCCTCGGCTATGCCGTGAGCCGGTCCAGCGACCTGCCGCTCGACTTCAGTGTGGTGACCGGATCACCCCGCGCCTTCGCGCACATGGTGGAGGAGCCGGCCAGGTCGTTTCCGTGGAGTGCGACCTACACGCGTGACCAGTGGATCGACGAACTCGGCACGCACACCGATCACGCGGCGCTGCCGGCCGATGTACGGCAGAACCTGTTCGACGAGATCGGCGGCACCATCGACCGTTTCGGCGGGGCGTTCAGCATGACGTTCTCCACCTATCTGATGTCCGCCACGCTGCTCTGACACCCGTGCTCGTGCGGGGGCGGAAGCGCACCGCCCGCCCGCCCGGGCCCCCGCCCCCGGAACCGCCGGCCGCCCGCCGTGGTGCGTTCCTAGGCGGAACGCACCACGGCGGGCGGCGACCCTCTCCGAGTGCTCGTGAACCACCGGCCGGGACCGGTGGGGCCGCAGCCCCTACGAGGTGATCAACGGCTTGTCGCCGGGGACCGTTCGGAGGTGGTCATTGGGGATCGCGAGCGACATCAGGGCGGCGATGACGGAAACGGCGGCAGCGCCGAGCAGTGCCGAGCGGTAGCCGGTGGCGAGTACGGCCTGAGACGTTCCGGTGGCGTCCGCGGTCACCGCCGCGGCATAGCTGACGAACACGGCGACACCGACGGCGCTGCCGATCTGACGCGTTGTCGTGGCCACTCCCGAGTAGAGACCCGCGCTGTCCTTGGGAGCGCCGGCGGTGGCCGTGATCGTCAGACAGGGAAGAGTGAGTCCCATGCCCAGGCACAGCAGTTCCATCGGGAAGAAGACGGCGCTGAAGTAGCCGCTGTCGACGGGCACGCGGGCGATCCACACGACGCCGGCCGCGTACACCAGCAGACCGACGATCAGCAGTGACCGCGCACCGATCCGCTTCACCAGTCGTGCGGTCAGGAAGGCGACGATGAACGTGGTCAGGCCACCGGGAAGTTCGGCCAAGCCGGCTTCCTGCGGGTTGTAGCCCAACACCTTCTGTATGTAGAGCAGGACGAGGATGACCTGAGCGCTCATGGAGATGGTGGCCACGAGCGACACCAGGTTGGCCATCGAGATAGACCGGGATCTGAAGATGCCCAGCGGGACTATCGGTTGTTTCGCGCGTGACTCGATGAGGACGAACGCCCCCAGGAGAAGGATCGACAGGGTGAACGGCACGATCGTCTCGGGGGACTGCCATGCATGCTTCCTGAGACCGATGGTGGCGTACACGGCGGCGGTCACCGCGCCCACCACGCAGAGCGCTCCCGGTATGTCCAGTGACGGGACCTTGGGACGCGCCGTCGTCCGGTGGGTGAGCGTACGCGTGCCGAAGACCAGCAGCACGCAGCCGATCGGCAGGCAGAAGAACAGCGTCGAACGCCAGCCCCAGTGCTGGGTCAGTACACCGCCGAGCACGGCCCCGGTGACGCCGCCGATGATGCTGGCCGCGCCCCAGATGGAGATCGCGCGGTTCCTCTGGTTCCTGTCCGGGAACGCAGCGATGATCAAGCTGAGCGAGGAGGGAAGGAGGATCGCCGCACTGACTCCGTGAGAGGCCCGGGCCGCGATCAACTGCCAGCCGTTCTGCGCGAAACCACCCAGCACACTGCCGAGGGTGAACACCCAGAGTCCCGCGAGGAAGACCTCTCGCCGGCCGAAGAGGTCACTGAGCCGACCGCTGAGCAGGAGGAACCCGGCGATTCCCAGGTTGTAGGAGTTCACGATCCACAGGAGCCCGCTCAGATCCAGACTGAGGCTGCGCTGAATGGTCGGAAGTGCGATGCTTACGACCGCGTTGTCGAATTGCACCATGAAGTGCGCGACGCACGCTATTGCCGCGACGTACCACAGCGGTCCTCGGACCACGCTGTCCCGGACATCAGACTCTGGTCTGTCGCCTGTCCGCTCCAGATAATTTGACACTACGCCGGTCCCTTCCAGATGCTGGCGGATCTGACTTTTCCCACGCCACGACCGTGTACCGGTTCTCTCCACCCGCATGATCACGAGAAGCGCGGGAGCGCGCGGCCGGAACCGGTTCCCCGGGGATGGAGCCGCCCGACACGAGCTCGCTGCAGCGGAGCTCATGGAATTCGAACAGATCCGAGGTCAGATCCCGGCAGAAGAGATTTCCCTGCCCTGTGTCGATGATCGGCTCGATGTGCACCCGGAACCCCTCTGCCCCTCAAATGCACGGGTGTGTACAAAAGTTGCGCTGGATCCCAGCCAAAATCGGTCGATGCTGAAATGTGTTTTACGCGATATTGCGCCTGAGTGTCAATTGAACTTTGGTCCGACATTCCGCGTGGTGCGAGAGAGTCGAATGTGAAGAGATGTGAGGCCGTGGTGAAGGCTGGTAACTCCAGCGGCCCGTCGGCTGCTTCAGCGCGGCGGCGGGCGCCGCACGCGGGCGAGCCCGTGCCTGGCGCAGCGGTGGTGCGCGGCCGCCAGGCCGGCCGTCAGGCCGGCCGCGCGGAACGCACACCAGGGCGGGCCCCCGGCCGCGACCCCCCCCCGGCCGCCCGGGGGGGGGGGTGCGGGGGGGGCGGGCGGGCGGCCGGGCGCCCGCGCCCCCCCCCCCGCGCCCCGACTGCGAGGACCAGGGC
>NZ_JBEOXU010000014.1:0-74923 GCF_040296725.1 Streptomyces sp. NPDC002044 | reverse complement strand
GTCGCCCTTCGGGCCCTTGGTTCCCTGGGGGCCCTGGGTGCCGGTGGTTCCCTTGTCGCTCATAGGCCGGGCCGTTTCCGTACGGGCGACCCCGGTACGGGCCCGCGCACGGCCCCGCGCGCCCGTCCCGCCCGTACGGCCCCAGTGGCCCGGAGGAGGCCCCCGCGGCCCCCGCCGGGCCCGGGGACGTCCCGGCGCCCCTCCGCGTCCCCCGGGGTGGTTCCGCGGCCCCCGCGGCCCCGAGCGGAGCCGTCCCGTCCGGCCGCGGGGTCGCGCCGGGCGGCGGGACGGGTGTCGGCCGGCCGGGTGATCAGGTCCCGGTTTGACCCCTCAGAGCCGGGCCCGTAACCTGGGCCGCTGGCGTGTCTATGTGCCCGCCATCCACTGAGCACCTCACCTCCCGGACCGCCTCGCGGTCGGGGAGAGGCCGGCCTGCGGTTTCTTCGCGGGGCCGGCTGGCTTCAGGGGTTCCCGAATCGAGCGAGAGAGAGATCCGCGTGTACGCCATCGTGCGCAGCGGTGGTCGCCAGCACAAGGTTGCTGTTGGTGACATCGTTGAAGTTGACAAGATTCCCACTGCCAAGGTCGGCGACACGGTCGAGCTCTCGACCCTGCTCGTTGTCGACGGCGAAGCCGTGACCAGCGACCCGTGGGTGCTCGCCGGGATCAAGGTCCAGGTCGAGATCGTGGACCACCACAAGGGTGCCAAGATCGACATCCTGCGGTACAAGAACAAGACCGGCTACCGCCGTCGCCAGGGTCACCGCCAGCAGTACACGGCGATCAAGGTCACCGGTATCCCCACGGCTGCGAAGTAAGAGGGACTGAGACATGGCACACAAGAAGGGCGCATCGTCCACCCGTAACGGGCGCGACTCCAATGCCCAGCGGCTCGGCGTGAAGCGTTTCGGCGGTCAGGTCGTTTCCGCTGGTGAGATCCTCGTTCGCCAGCGCGGTACCCACTTCCACCCGGGTTCGGGTGTGGGCCGTGGCGGCGACGACACGCTGTTCGCGCTGCTGGCCGGTGCGGTCGAGTTCGGCACGCACCGTGGCCGCAAGGTCGTCAACATCGTTCCGGCCGCCTGATCCAGCTCCTGCTGATCACGGCGTACTGAACTTCCCGAGGGCGGATCTCAGCTCTTCCCGGCTCAGGCCGGGAAGAGAGGTCCGCCCTCGGCGCGTTGTCACATAGACACGTTTAATGGGTAGCAAGGCCTACCCCCCGGGCTTTCCGGGATATTCCCGCTGTATCTGGAGGAACAACCATGACCACCTTCGTGGACCGCGTCGAGCTGCACGTCGCCGCGGGTAACGGGGGCCACGGCTGCGCCTCCGTTCACCGGGAGAAGTTCAAGCCGCTCGGCGGCCCCGACGGCGGAAACGGCGGCCGTGGCGGCGACGTGATCCTGGTGGTGGAGCAGGCGGTCACCACCCTGCTCGACTACCACTTCAGTCCCCACCGCAAGGCCACCAACGGCAAGCCGGGCGAGGGCGGCAACCGCTCCGGCAAGGACGGCACGGACCTGATCCTGCCCGTGCCGGACGGCACCGTCGTCCTCGACAAGGAGGGCAACGTCCTCGCCGACCTCGTCGGCCAGGGCACCACGTACGTGGCCGCCGAGGGCGGCCGCGGCGGCCTCGGCAACGCCGCGCTGTCCTCCGCGCGCCGCAAGGCGCCCGGCTTCGCGCTCCTCGGCGTCCCCGGCACCGCCGGCGACGTCGTCCTGGAGCTGAAGACCGTCGCCGACGTGGCGCTGGTCGGCTTCCCCAGCGCGGGCAAGTCCTCGCTGATCTCCGTGCTCTCCGCCGCCAAGCCGAAGATCGCGGACTACCCCTTCACCACCCTCGTCCCGAACCTCGGCGTGGTCACCGCCGGCTCGACGGTCTACACGATCGCCGACGTCCCGGGCCTGATCCCGGGCGCCAGCCAGGGCAAGGGCCTCGGCCTGGAGTTCCTGCGCCACGTCGAGCGCTGCTCGATCCTCGTGCACGTCCTGGACACCGCCACCCTGGAGTCCGACCGCGACCCGCTGGCCGACCTCGACGTCATCGAGGAGGAGCTGCGGATCTACGGCGGCGGCCTGGAGAAGCGTCCGCGCCTCGTCGTCCTCAACAAGGTCGACATCCCCGACGGCAAGGACCTCGCCGACATGGTCCGCCCGGACCTCGAGGCCCGCGGCTACAAGGTCTTCGAAGTCTCCGCGGTCGACCGCACGGGCCTCAAGGAGCTGTCCTTCTTCCTCGCCGAGGTCATCGCCAAGGCGCGTGCCCGCAAGCCGAAGGACGAGGCGACCCGCATCGTCATCCGGCCGAAGGCAGTGGACGACAGCGGCTTCACCATCGCCTACGACGAGGTCGAAGAGGTCTACCGGGTGCGCGGCGAGAAGCCGGAGCGCTGGGTCCGCCAGACCGACTTCAACATCGACGAGGCCGTCGGCTACCTCGCGGACCGCCTCAACCGCCTCGGCGTCGAGGCGGCGCTGCGCAAGGCCGGCGCCCGTGCCGGTGACGGCGTCGCCATCGGCGCGGACGAGAACGCGGTCGTCTTCGACTGGGAGCCGACCATGATGGCCGGTGCCGAGATGCTGGGCCGCCGCGGTGAGGACCACCGCCTGGAGGCCCCGCGCCCGGCGACCACGCGCCGCAAGGAGAAGGAAGCCGAGCGGGACTCCGTACAGAAGGAGTACGACGAGTTCAAGCCGTTCTAGCCCACCTCCCGGGACGGGAGCCGGTTCGGGTTTGAAGGTGCCTTTACATCGTTCCCCTAGGATCCACAGGGTGAACAGCACCAACACGCCCACGGTTTCCGTCGTGGTCATCGCGTACAACGACGCCGGGCTCGTGGGCGAGGCCGTCACCTCGGCCCTCGCCCAGGGCCCGGTGGTCGCCGAGGTCATCGCGGTCGACGACGCCTCGTCCGACGACACCGGGCGGGTCCTGGACGACCTGGCCGCCGCACACCCCCGTCTGAAGGTCCTGCACCGGGCGGAGAACAGCGGGGGCTGCGGCACCCCCCGCAACGACGGGATCGCCCTCGCCACCGCCCCGTACGTCCTCTTCCTCGACAGTGACGACGTCCTGCCGCCGGGAGCCGCCGACGCCCTGGTGCGCACGGCCGTCCGGCACCGGGCCCCGGTCACCGTCGGCACGGCGGTCCGGCGCGAGCTGCCCCAGCACCACGACGTGCCGTGGATGCCCGGCCTGCACACCCCCGGAGACGTGATCGAGCGCCCGGCCGACCGGCCCGGCCTCGTCCGGGACACCCTCTGCGTGAACAAGCTCTACGACCGTGCCTTCCTCGACGAGCACGGCCTGCGCTTCCCCGACGGCCGCTTCGTCTACGAGGACTTCGTCTTCACGGCCCGCGTCCTCGCCGCGGCCCCCCGCATCGCCGTCACCGCAGACCTCGTCTACGTCTGGCACGTACGCCGCTCCGCCGCCCGGGTGTCGATCTCCCTGGACCGCAAGGACGTCGGCAACTGGCGCTCCCGGATCGAGGCCCACCGCGCCGCCTCCCGGATCCTGGCCGACGCCTCCCCGGAGCTGGGCCGCGCCTGCCAGGTGAAGTTCCTGGAGTACGACCTGCGGATGTACCTGCGCGAACTGGGCAAGGACCCCGAGTACCAGCGCGCCTGGTGGACCCTGACCCGCGCGTACCTCGCCACCTTCACCGAGGCGGACGTCGAGGCGGCCGCCCCGCACGCCCGCTGGATCGTACGGGTGCTGCGCGCCGCCGAGACCCCGCCCGCCGACGTCGAGCGGCTCACCCGCCTCGCCGCCGAGCCGCCCCGGCTGCTGCCCCCGTACGCGGCCGCGGCCGACGGGAACCCGGTGTGGAGCGCGGAGCTCCCCGTCCCCCTCGACGGGCTGCTCGCCCTGCCGACGTCCGCACTGCCGGTGACCATGGACGCCGAACCGGCGGGCAGGACGGCGGTGCGCGTGCGCCTGCACGACCTGTACGGGCGCCTGGGCGCGGCCGTGCCGCGGACCGCGCAGCTGCGCTTCCTGCCGCGCGCCGGCGGCGAGCCCGTGCTCGCCGGACCGGTGGAACTGACCCCCCACGAGGACGGCGGCTGGACGGCCCTGCTGCCCTTCCGCCTCGCCGATCTGGCCTCCACCGGCCGGACCCAGGGCCTGCGCAGGCTCCAGACGTGGAACGTCGAGGTGGGCGTGGAGTGCGCCGACGGGAGCTCCCTCCTCACCCCGCTGCGCCCCCGCGGTCCGCTGCTGCGCCGCCGGGCGCTGCCCAGCAGCCGGTACGGTGTTCTGCTGACGCAGCCGTACCGCACGGCCTCCGGAGCGCTGGCCCTGCGCCTCGCACCGGGCGCCGCGGGCGCGCTGTACCTCGTACGCAACCGATTCGACCGGGCCAGGGCGGGCCGCGCGTCGGGCTGAGGCACCAGGACCTCAGCGCCAGAACACGGACAGGACCAGGGAGATACACATGACGTTTCTGATCACCGGGGGCGCCGGCTACATCGGCGCGCACGTCGTCCGGGCGATGCTGCTCGCGGGGGAGGAGGTCGTCGTCCTCGACGACCTCTCCACGGGCGACGCGGACCGTGTCCCGGAGGGCGTACCGCTGGTGATCGGCTCGGTCCTGGACCGGTCGGTCCTCGACAAGACCATCGCCGACCACCGGATCACCGGCGTGGTGCACCTGGCGGGCAAGAAGCAGGTCGGCGAGTCCGTCGAGAAGCCGATGCACTACTACCACGAGAACGTGGGCGGCCTCACGGTCCTGCTCCAGGCCGTGGCCGCCGCGGGCATCCGCAACGTCCTCTTCTCCTCTTCCGCCTCCGTCTACGGCATGCCCGACGTGGAGCTGGTCACCGAGGACACCCCCTGCGCGCCGCTGAGCCCGTACGGCGAGACCAAACTGGCCGGCGAGTGGCTGGTCCGCGCCGCCGGCAAGGCGCACGGCATCTCCACCGCCTGCCTGCGCTACTTCAACGTGGCGGGCGCCGCGACCCCCGAACTCGCCGACACCGGCGTCTTCAACCTGGTCCCGATGGTCTTCGAGCGCTACGACGCCGGCCAGGGCGCCAAGATCTTCGGCGACGACTACGCGACCCCGGACGGCACCTGCGTCCGCGACTACATCCACGTCGCCGACCTCGCGGACGCCCACGTCGTGGCGGCCCGCAAGCTCGCCGAGTGGGCCGCGGCCGGCGACTACAAGGACCTGACCGTCAACATCGGGCGCGGCGAGGGCGTCTCCGTCCGGGAGATGGTCGAGCTCCTGAACGCGAACACCGGCCACGACTACGCCCCGGTCGTCTCCCCGCGCCGCCCCGGCGACCCGGCGAAGGTCGTGGCCTCCGCCGAGCGCATCGGCAGCGAGCTGGGCTGGAAGGCCCGCCACGACGTCCGCGAGATGGTCACCTCCGCCTGGGCCGGCTGGGAGGCCCACCGCAAGGTCTGACCTCCGGTCGGTACGGAGCCGCCCGCCCCGAGGTGTCGGGGGCGGGCGGCTCCGTCGTGTCCGGTGCGGGGCGCCGCTCCGGGAAGGTCAGCGCTCCAGGAAGGAGAACAGCTCCTCCCACCGGTCGGTGATCCCGGCGCTGGAGTACCGCCGCACCGAGCGGAAGGCCGACTCCCCGAGCCGGTCGCGCAGTTCGCGGTCCGACATCAGGGCGTCCAGGTGCCCGGCCAGCTCCATGGTGTTGCCCAGCCGGGCCAGCAGCCCGTCCTCGCCGTGCGTGACGATCTCCCGTACGCCCGGCGCGCAGTCGAAGGCCGCCGCCGGCACGCCCGTGGCCATCGCCTCCAGCAGCGTGATCGGGAAGCCCTCGGCCCGCGAGGCCTGTGCGAAGACCGAGGCCCCGCGCAGTGAGCCCAGCACGTCGTCGGTACTGCCCATCCACTCCACGGACGCGTCCAGCCCCAGCGAGGTGCAGTGCGCCCGCAGCACCGGCTCCTCCGCGCCCGCCCCGTAGATCCGCAGGACCCACTCGGGATGGAGCGGGGCGGCGTCCGCCCACGCGTCGAGCAGCAGGTCGACGCCCTTCTCGAACGCGAGGCGGCCGACGCTGGCGACGACCTTCTCCGTGCGCGGAGCGGGCCGCTCCGGCATGAAGGGCAGCGGGTTCGGCATGCTGGCGACGTTCTCCATGCCCGCCCGGATCCACAGGTCCGCGTCCTCGGCGGTCAGCACCAGCAGCCGGTCCACCTCGCGGTAGTGGCGGCGGACCCGGTCGCCGCGGCTGGACTTCTGGCTGGCCTCGAACGACTCGTGGCTCATGCCGATGACGCTGAGCCCCTTGGTGTCGGCGAGCGCCACCCACTCCATCGCCCAGACCTGGGTGACGATCACGACGGCGCCCGGTGCGGCCGCCCGGAACAGCTCGCTCAGCTGCTCGGCCTTGGTCCGCATCAGCGCGCGCCGGGCCGCCTGGCGGCGCCGCTCGGGCGCGTTCAGCCGGCCCTTGAGCCCCTGGAGCCGGCGCGCGGGCGGCGGCTGGGAGGCGTACAGGGTCGTCGTCGCGTACGGCAGGGCCGCCGGCAGCTTCTGCCGGATCTCCTCGGCGACCGGGGCGATGCCGACGATGTGCACCCGGTGGCCGCGGTCGGTGAACAGCCGCGCCATCTGGTGCGACCAGGTGGTCACACCGCCGAGCTCGTCGACGTTGTTGGAGACGAGGAAGATGTCACGGCCGCCCGGGGTGGCGGTCTGCTGGCTCACTTGCCGCTCCTGGTGAAGAACTTCTCGACGATCTGGCGCGCGGCGTCCCCGCGGTCGTACTCGCCGAACTCGGTGAGGAAGCGCTGACGGGCCTCGGCGTACTTGGCGTCCGCCTCCTCGAAGGCGGAGAGCGCCTGCAGCAGCTCGTCCGCCGTGGCCACGACCGGGCCCGGGGCCTTCTCCTTCAGGTCGAAGTACGTGCCGCGGATGTCGGTGGCGTACTTCTCGTAGTCGTAGGCGAAGAACAGCATCGGCCGGTCCAGGACCGAGTAGTCGAACATCACGGACGAGTAGTCGGTGATCAGACCGTCGGCGAGAGCCAGCAGCGGGGTGATGTCGTGGTGCCGGGACACGTCGAGGACCCGACCGGCGACGGACGGCGGGAGGGAGACGCTGTTGAGGTAGTGCGTCCGCACCAGCAGGGTGAAGCGGTCACCGAGCCGGTCCGCGAACTCCTCCACGTCGAAGGGGAACTCGAAGCCCTCCACGGCGCCGTCCGCGTTCGCCCGGAACGTCGGCGCGTACAGCAGCACCTTCTTCTCCGGGGCGATGCCCAGCGCCGCCGCGAGCGGGCCGCGCACCCGCTCGCCGCTCTGCACCTCGGACCGGTGCGCCTCGACGAGGGCGTCGTTGCGCGGGTAGCCGGTGCGCAGCAGCACCTCGTCGCGCAGCCGGAAGCCCTTGGCGAGGGTGCGGGTGTCGTGCTCCGAGCGGATCAGGAAGTGGTCGAAGCGGTCGACGGCCGCCTGGAACCGGTCCTGGCCCGCCCGCCCCTGCGCCTTGGTGCGGGGCTCGTGGAAGCCCATGCGCTTGAGCGCCGAGCCGTGCCAGGTCTGGATGTACGTGGTGCCCGGGCGCTTGGCGAGGGCCAGCGGGAACCCCTGGTTGTCCACCCAGAACTCGGCCTGGGCCAGTGCCCGCAGATAGGGCCAGCTCCAGCGCCGGACCAGGGTGGCTTCCTTGGGGAAGCCGGTGGGCTTACCGCCCGCGTACGACCAGATCGCCTCGAAGGGGACGCCCTGGCGCACCATCTCCTCGTAGATCGCCTTGGGGCTGTCGCTGTACTGCTTGCCCATGTGGCTCTCGAAGACGACCGTGCCCTTCTTGACCGGCAGCTTCGAGAAGACCTCGTGGTAGAGCTTCACCTTCTGCTCGCCCGAGCCCATGTTCCGGCGGGTCCGCAGGGCCTTGCGCAGGCCCCGCTTGACCACTCCGGCGGCCTTGCCGTGTATGGCGTTGTTGATCAGCGTCTGGGTGCGGACGGCCGCGGCGCCCTCGGCGGTCAGGACATAGGAGAGGTTGCCCTTCTTGGTCACCTCCGGCTCGAAGCGGTCGGAGACCAGCCGGGTCAGCCGCGGGCGCACGCGCAGCCGGGACGCCGCGTCCAGGTCGACCCCGCCGACCGACACGCGGGTGGTGACGTGGTCGCGGCCGGCGTTCAGCCGCAGCCGGACGTCCCACACGGCGTCGATGATGCCGAGCGGGCGGACGGTGCCGCCGATGTCGGCGCTGCCGGTCCACTCGATCGTGTCACCGGCGTGGCGCACGGTTGCCACCGGGAAGCTGAACGAACGTACGCCGATCTGCCGCCGGGCCCGGAATTCCAGCGACGCCGACAGTTCCGCGTCGGGCCGGATGCGGCCCAGCGGGTTCACGACGGCGCCGGAGAGCGTGACGGTGCCGCGCCCGTCGTCCTCGTAGGAGGTGAGGCGGTTGCCCAGCTGGAGGGAGGCGAGCGGGGTGGTGTGGAAGCCGTCCCCGGTGACGTCCAGTATCCGGCGGGCCTCGGTGTCGTCCGGGTCGTCGATGTGCCGCTCGCACCAGTAGATGCGGCCGTCGCGCTCGGCGAGGGGGGAGGAGAGCCGGCCCTTGTTCGTCATGGCGTCGGCGGCCGGGAGCAGGTTGTCCCAGTCCTCCTTGCCGAGCAGGTAGGCGCAGATCGCCTGGAGGTGCGTGACGTTGTCGTACGCGGCCCGGTCGATCCCGGCGAGGTAGCCGTTCGCCAGGCGGGCGAACTCCTGGCGGTACGCGTCGCTCAGCAGGGGCAGGTCGCGCAGGTGCAGCACCAGGTCGTGCTTGAGGAACTTGGCGTCCTTCGCGGACTTGATGTCCGTGTGGCCCTTGGCGGCCAGCAGCTCGTCCACCCGGCGGTGGATCTCCATCCGGTGGACGAAGTTCGCGATCTCGTGGCGCCGGTTGCTGATCGACTTGGCGGAGGTCTTCTCGATCACGTTCCAGAAGTAGACGTGGTTCGGGATCAGCGTGATGCGGCGGGCCGCCACGTACGCCTGCGCCGAGAACAGCAGGTCCTCGTAGTGGATGCCGACCGGGAACTCCAGGCCCTGCTCCAGCAGGAACGCGCGCCGGTAGCACTTGTTCGTGGAGAGGGTGTCGTAGACCAGCAGGTCGGGGAACTCGGTGATCGACTCCAGGGTCCGCGTCCGCGAGTAGATCCACGGGTACCACTCGGTGGTCTTGCCCCACCGGTTTTCGAGGTGCACGCGCACGCACATGCCCGAGACCAGGTCGGAGCCGGTCCGCTCGGCGGCGTCCAGCATGTTCCGGCAGGCGTTGCGCTCCAGCACGTCGTCGCTGTCCAGGAACATGACGTACGTGCCGGTGGCCTGCGCGATGCCGTGGTTGCGCGGGGCGCCGCAGCCCCCACTGTTCTCCGGAAGTTGGAACGCACGCACTTTCCCCGGGTGCGAGGCTTCCAGTTCCTGGGCGACGGTGAAGGACCTGTCCTTGCTGCAGTCGTCGACGATCACGACCTCGACCCCGTGCAGGGTCTGGTCCAAAACCGACTGGACTGCTGTCGACAGACGCTCTGCGTCGTTGTAGACGATGACGACCACGGAGACGTCGGGCACGTGCACCTCGATCCCTTCGATTCGTTTCGCTCAGCTGATTCCGCTTATTCAGTCAAAGCTACCGCGTACCGCACTCGACTCAGGCAGGCCGACCCTCGGCGTGCGGGTTCTGGGGAAGAGGTGAGTGGCAGGTCCGGTCGTCGGCAATCACCCGTTCGGACCCAGCAGGATGTGTTCATGACCAAGCTGTCCGTAGTTGTCCCTTGCTTCAACGAAGAAGCCGTCATCGACAGCTTCGACGTCGAGATCCGCAGGGTCCTGGACGCCCTCCCCGTCGATTACGAGGTCTGCTACGTCGACGACGGAAGCCGTGACGGCACCCTCCGAAAGCTCCGGAAGATCGCGGCCGAGCACGCCGAGCAGACCCGCTTCGTCTCCTTCAGCCGCAACTTCGGCAAAGAGGCCGGAATGCTCGCCGGCCTGCGCGCGTCGACCGGCGACGCCGTCGTGATCATGGACGCGGACCTCCAGCACCCGCCGGAGCTCATCGCCACCATGCTCGAACACCACCGGCAGGGGCACGACCAGATCATCGCCCGCCGGACGCGCGAGGGGGACAAGAGGCTCCGCTCCGTGCTGAGCCGCCTCTACTACCGGGGGGTCAACCGCTGGGTGGACGTGGAACTCACCGACGGCGTCGGCGACTTCCGCATGCTCTCGCGCCCGGCCGTGGACGCGCTGCTGTCGCTGCCGGAGTACAACCGCTTCTCCAAGGGCCTGTTCTCCTGGATCGGCTTCGACACGGTCCACTTCGACTACCGCAACGCGCAGCGCGAGGCCGGCGAGACGAAGTGGAAGTTCGGCGCCCTGCTGAACTACGGCATGGACGGCCTGATCTCCTTCAACAACCGGCCGCTGCGGACGGGAATCTGGCTCGGCGTGTCGCTGGTCGCCCTGACCGCCGTCTACGCCCTGTGGATCACGGTCGCGGCGATGACCAACGGCGTCGAGTCGCCCGGGTACGTCACCCTCGTGGCGATCATCGTGGGCCTCGGCGGCGTACACATGATCATGCTGGGTCTGATCGGCGAGTACATCGGCCGCATCTACTATGAGACCAAACGGAGGCCGCACTTCCTGGTGAAGGAAGCACACGGCTCCGACCCCGTCCCGCACGTGGCGCTGACCGCGGAACCGGGGAGGTCCGGCCCGGTCGCCGGGGCGACGGCCGCCCCGCACAACGCGGAGCGCAACACCAGATGAGCAGACGAGAGCAGCTCGGCCAGATCCTCCGCTTCGGCCTGGTGGGAGCCGTCAACACGGGCACCTTCTACCTCCTCTACCTGCTCCTGCACCCCTGGATGCCGTACTTCGCCGCCTACACCCTCGCCTTCCTGCTCGCGATGGTCGGCTCGTTCTTCATGAACACCTACTTCACCTACCGCACCCGGCCCAGCTGGAAGAAATTCCTGCTCTTCCCCCTGACCAACGTCACCAACTACGTCGTCCAGTCGGTCGGCCTGTACGCCCTGGTCACCTGGGCCGGCCTCGGCACGCGGATCGCCCCGCTGGTCGCCGCGGTCGTGGCCATCCCCTTCACCTACCTGATCTCCCGCAAGATCCTCGTCCCGGGCACCGCCGGGGACGGGGAGGCGGAAGCGGAACCGGTGCCGGCGGGGCCCACGGGCGCGACGGGTCCGGCCGGCCGGCCGGGGGAGGACGGCCGGACCGGGCGGGACGGCCGGAGCGGTCAGGGCGGGCAGGGCGGTCCAGGCGGGTCGTCCAGGGTCTGAAACCCCCGCGCAGCCGCTCCCGGCCACCCCGTAGATTGAGGTCACAGGCATTTCGGCAAGGGGCAAGGGGACACACGTGTCAGCGGCTAGGCAAGGTGTCGTGGACGCCCGCAGGATCGTGGTCAAGGTCGGCTCCTCCTCTCTGACCACGGCGGCGGGCGGCCTCGACGCCGACCGGGTGGACGCCCTGGTGGACGTCCTGGCCAAGGCGCGCGGCGGCGGCGAGAAGGAGATCGTCCTCGTCTCCAGCGGAGCCATCGCCGCCGGCCTCTCCCCGCTCGGCCTGCGCCGCCGCCCCAAGGACCTGGCCCGGCAGCAGGCCGCCGCCAGCGTCGGACAGGGCCTGCTCGTCGCCCGCTACACCGCCTCCTTCGCCCGCTACGGCATCCGCGTCGGCCAGGTCCTGCTCACCACCGACGACACCAGCCGGCGGGCGCACTACCGCAACGCCTACCGGACCCTGGACCAGCTGCTCGCCATGGGCGCGCTGCCCGTCGTCAACGAGAACGACACCGTCGCCACGGACGAGATCCGCTTCGGCGACAACGACCGCCTGGCCGCCCTCGTCGCCCACCTCGTACGGGCCGACCTGCTGGTCCTGCTCTCCGACGTGGACGGCCTGTACGACGGTGACCCCTCCCTGCCCGGTACCACCCGCATCGACGAGGTCCGCGGCCCCGGCGACATCGCGCACGTCTCCATCGGCAGCGCCGGAAAGGCGGGCGTGGGCACCGGCGGCATGGTCACCAAGGTCGAGGCGGCGCGGATCGCCGCCGCCGCAGGCATCCCCGTGGTCCTGACCTCCGCCAGCCAGGCCGCCGACGCCCTGGCCGGCCGCGCCACCGGCACCCACTTCCACGCGACGGGCCGCCGCTCCGGCGACCGGCTGCTCTGGCTCCAGCACGCCTCCACGCCCCAAGGGCACCTCGTACTGGACGACGGCGCGGTGCGCGCCGTCACCGAGCGCGGCAGCTCCCTGCTCCCCGCGGGCATCGCCTCCGTCGAGGGCGACTTCATCGCGGGGGACCCGGTGGAGCTCCGCGACACCTCGGGCCGGGCGGTCGCGCGCGGCCTGGTCAACTTCGACGCCAAGGAGCTCCCGCAGCTCCTCGGCCGCTCCACCCGCGAGCTCGCTCGGGAACTCGGACCCGCGTACGAGCGGGAGGTCGTCCACCGCGACGATCTGGTCCTGCTGCAGGGCTGAGGTTCGGTAAAACCGCCGCGCGGGGGGCCGGGGACTGGTCAACTGTGAGAGGCGGGTGGACACGCGGAGCGGAGACAGGAGGCGGCTGGTGAGACGAGCGCTGACCAGCGTCGGTACGGGGGACGGTGAGGGCGCCGGGCACGAGCAGGAGCCGGACCACGACTCCCGCCTGTGGCACGTCACCCTGAGCGTCTCCGGCAAGCCGGCGCCGTTGTCCGCGGTCCGGCGCGGGCTGGAGCAGCTCGCCCACGACCACCCCTTCCTGCTGACGAGCCGCTACGCCGACGACCACGCCGAGATCCGCTACTGGGAGGAGGCGCGCGACCTCCACGACGCGGCGGCCGTCGCCCTGCGGCTGTGGGGCGAGCACCGCTCGTCGGCGCAGCTGCCGCCCTGGGAGATCGTCGGGCTGGAGGTCATCGACCGCTCCACCTACCACCAGCGGGTGGCGGAGGGCTACGGCCCGCCCCCGGCCCACCCGGTGGGCGTACACCCGTACTGACCCCGCCCCAGCGGGCGCCGAGCGGCGCCAGCTTCCGGTCCCGCGGAGGTCCCGGCCGCGGGTCGCGTGGTGCCCGGGGGAGCCCCGCGCGGCGGTCCCGGCGGCGTCCTGGTCCGAGCCCCCTGCGGCGGTCCCGGCGGCGGGGGCCGGCAGCCGCCGCGCGCAGGCCGTCTCGGGGGGTGGAACCCCGTCCGGACCGGCCGGGCCGGGGCTTACCCTGGCCGCATGACCTCGCTCGACGACGCCACCGCCACCTCGCCCGTCCTCGCCACGGCGCGAGCCGCCCGCACGGCCGCCGCCGTCCTCGCCCCACTCCCGCGGTCCGCCAAGGACGCGGCCCTGCTGGCGGTCGCGGACGCGCTGGAGGCCCGTACGGCCGAGATCGTCGAGGCCAACGCCGTCGACACCGCCAAGGCACGGGCCGCCGGCACCAGTGAGACCGTCATCGACCGCCTCACCCTCACCCCGGAGCGCGTCGCCGCCATCGCCTCCGACGTGCGGGACGTCGCCGCCCTCCCCGACCCCGTCGGCGAGGTCGTCCGCGGCAACACCCTGCCCAACGGCATCGACCTCCGCCAGGTCCGGGTCCCGCTCGGCGTCGTCGGCATCATCTACGAGGCCCGCCCCAACGTCACCGTCGACGCCGCCGCCCTCTGCCTCAAGTCCGGCAACGCGGTCCTCCTGCGCGGCAGCTCCTCCGCCTACGCCTCCAACACCGCCCTCGTCGCCGTCCTCCGCGACGCCGTCGAAAGCGCCGGGCTGCCCGCCGACGCCGTCCAGCTGGTCCCCGGCGAGTCCCGCGAGTCCGTCCGCGAGCTGATGCGGGCCCGCGGCCTGGTCGACGTGCTCATCCCGCGCGGCGGAGCCTCCCTCATCAAGACGGTCGTCGAGGAGTCGACGGTCCCGGTCATCGAGACCGGCACCGGCAACTGCCACGTCTACGTCGACGCGCAGGCCGACCTGGACATGGCCGTGGACATCCTCGTCAACTCCAAGGCGCAGCGTCCCTCCGTCTGCAACTCCGCCGAGACCCTCCTGGTCCACCGCGACATCGCCGACGCCTTCCTGCCGCTCGCCCTCGACGCCCTCGCCGACGCCGGAGTGACCGTGCACGGCGACGACCGCGTCCTGGCCGCCGCCCGGGACGGCAAGGTCACCGCCCTGCCCGCGACCGACGAGGACTGGGCCGCCGAGTACCTGTCCTACGACATCGCGGCCGGCGTCGTGGATTCCCTGGACGACGCGGTCGCCCACATCCGCCGCTGGACCTCCGGCCACACCGAGGCGATCGTCACCACCTCGCAGGCCGCCGCCCGCCGCTTCACCCAGCTGGTCGACTCGACCACGGTCGCCGTGAACGCCTCCACCCGGTTCACGGACGGTGGCCAGTTCGGCTTCGGCGCCGAGATCGGGATCTCCACCCAGAAGCTGCACGCCCGGGGTCCGATGGGCCTTCCGGAGCTGACCTCCACCAAGTACATCGTCACCGGCGACGGTCACATTCGGTAGCCGCACCTCCCACAGCGGGTGGCCGGATTCGCCGTACGCCCTGCCCAAAGCGGCCCCCCCGGTCTACGCTGGTCCTGTGCCGGACGACGTGGGGGGCAAGCCGTTCCCGGACGACGGGGAGCCCGACGACGACCGCGGAGGCGCGGATCACGACTTCGCCTCCGTGGTGTTCGACGAGGACTTCGTCCGGAACGCCGAGATCCATGAACCGAGCGCCGCCGAGCGCCAGCGGGCGGCCGACCGGGCGCGCGCCGAGGCCGAAGCCGCCCGGGCCGCCGTCGCGGGCGGCTGGACGGCCGACGACGACGCCTACGGGTACGGCCGCCCCGACGGGTACGAAGACCACGGCTGGGACCACGACCACGACCGCCAGGGCTACTCCGACGGCCCGTACGGGGCCTACGGGGGCAGCCTGCGGCCCTACCGCGGCCGCTCGCCCTGGCTCCGGCCCGTCGCCTGGGTCCTGGCCTTCGTGCTCGGGCTGGGCATGGTCGCGCTCGCCTTCAGCGCCGTCTACCGCAGCGCCTCGGGCCAGGCGGACCCCGCTCCGGCCCCCGCCAGTACCCCATTGGGGGAAGTCAGCGGGGCCGGTGCGTTTATGGACCCCGTCGGCCGCCAACCCTGAAGGTAGACCCCACTCGCGTTTCCTCCGGAGCCGGGGGCTTCTCTGAAGCGGGGACAGCGGGGAGAAGCTGATGGCCGTTCCAGGAGACCCGCCCAACAACGCCCCCGAGGGCACCGGCGGCGACGACGAAGAGTTCCCGTCGGACGAGTACCGGTCGGTGGTGTTCGACGAGGACTTCGTACGGGCTGCCCGGATCCAGGAGTACTCCGCGCAGGAACGCATGGGCGAACACGCCCGCGCCGTACGCAGCCGCTCCATCTGGTCGACCGGCAGCGCCTCGGGCTCCCGGGGCGGGGCGCCCGGCCGGGGCGCCCGCCAGGGCCGGCTGCTCGTGCTGTTCATCGCCATGGCCTTCGCCGCCGCGGTCTACATGGGGCTGCGCAACCCGTACGTGCCCCCGCCCGAGGGCGTGGCCCAGCCGCTCACCAGCACCGTCGTCCCGCTGGCGCCCGGCACGCCCGTGCCCGGCGGGCGGCCCGCCGACCTGTTCGCGCGGAGCCCCGCGGCGGACTACCGCATCGGGGCGGTCGGGATCACCATGCCCGCCGTGCGCCGCACCCCGCACTTCACCGACGGCCAGGTGGCCATCGCGCTGTCCATCGCCAAGGACTACCTGGTGCAGTCCTCCCTCGACCCCGATGTCCTGGCCGGCACCGTCTCCCGTCCGGTCCGGGTGCTCCTCGACCCCGACCAGCTGGCGCAGTTCGACCGGAGCATGGCCTCGCCCTCCGGAGACGGCCGGCACGCGGCGACGGGCTGGCTGGTCCGCTTCGACCCGGCGACCGCCGTCCTGGCGGACCCCCGGGTCCGGGTCAGCGGAACCCTCGACGTCGAAGAGGCGGCTCCCGACGTCCTGGAGGTCACCACCGACCACACCTTCGTCTACGCCGTCCGCCCCGCCACCGGGTCGCCGGCCCTGGCCGAAGGCGCCTCGCTCTTCACCGTCCGGCGCGAACTGCGGCTGCGCTTCGACCGGGACGACCTGGGCGCGCGCCGGGCCGAACTGGCCTCGGCGTACGTGATGGCCGGACCGCAGGACTGCTCGGCCGACCCGGCCGCGGGGTTCCGCCCGCTGCCGGCCGGAGCCGCCCCGACCACGGTGGGCCCGGCCGCGAGCGACCCGTACGCGAGCGGCCACCCGCGGCGCGCGGCCGGGCTGTGCGGCGTACTGGCGGCGCCCGCGACCCCGCAGAACCCGCCCGTCAGCCCTGGTCCGTAGCCCCTGCCTTGCCCTCGGGGCCGGCGGCCGTGCCACCGCCGGCCGCCGCTCCGGCGCCCGCTCCGGTGAACTTGTCGCGCAGCTTGCCGCCCAGGTCGGCCGTGCCGCCCGCGATGTCGCCGACCAGCTTCATCAGCGGGTCCTTGCTGGTGCGTACCGCGTCGGCGTAGTGGGTGGCCGACTGCCGGAACGAGTCGCTCACCGAGGCGTCCTTGTCCTCGTCCCGCCGCGGGTAGTGGCCGTCCATGATCCGCTGGTAGTCGCGGCTCTCCGCCCACTTCTTCAGCTCGGCCGCGCGCACCGTGGTGAAGGGGTGCGTCCGGGGCAGCACGTTGAGGATCTTCAGTACGGAATCGCGCAGGTCACCGCTCGACTCGTACTCCTCGGCCTGGGCGAGGAAGGCGTCCACGTTCATCTCGTGGAGGTGGTTGCCTCCCGCGATCTTCATCAGCCCGCGCATCGAGGCCCGCAGATCCTGACCCGCGAGCAGCCCGGCGCGGTCCGCCGAGAGCTCCGACTTGCGGAACCACTCCCGCAGGGCGGTCACCAGCGCCATGATCGCCACGTTGCCCAGGGGAATCCAGGCCACCTTCAGCGCCAGCCCCGTCAGGAACAGCAGGATCGTGCGGTACACAGCGTGACCGGAGAGGGCGTGGCCCACCTCGTGGCCCACCACGGCCCGCATCTCCTCCTCGTCCAGCAGCTCGACGAGGCCCGTCGTCACCACGATGATCGGCTCGTCGAGGCCGATGCACATGGCATTGGGCTTCGGGTCCTGCTGCACGTACATCTGGGGGACCTTCTCCAGGTCCAGGATGTAACAGGCGTCGCGGAGCATCGTGTGCAGGTGGGGGAACTGCGTCTCGCCCACCCGCACCGATTCCGACAGGAACAGCAGCCGCAGGCTCCGCTCCGGGAGGAGCCCGCTCAGGGCCTTGAACACCGTGTCGAATCCGCTCAGCTTCCGCAGCGCCACCAGCGCCGAACGGTCCGCGGGGTGCTCGTACGCCCGCGAGGAAATACCGGGGAACCTCCTGCGGTCCCGCGCCGGTGCCTTCCCGAAACCCGTCTTCTCCGTCATTGCGCCCTCCCCTGGATCGGCCTGCCTGGCCGTGCGTCTATCCTCTCCAACGCCTGAGTCGACGTGAGCGTGCCCCAGGCCCCCGCATACGATGTGAGCGAAGTCTCCGCCCGCTCCCCCGACTCGATAGGTACCTGCCTGATGAGCCTCTCCTCCACCGCCCACAACCTGGTCGTCCTCGCCTCGGAGGGGGCCGAGCACGGCGGCAACCACAGCAGCCTGAACCCGTACCTGACCGGTGGCGCCGCGCTCGGCATCCTGCTCCTGATGCTCTGGATCACCACCCGCCTGAACCGCGACCGCTAGACCGCGGACGGTTTCGCACCGGTGTCCCGAACGGGCTCGCAAGCGGGTCCGGGCCGCTCCACCGGGCCAGTAGGCTCTGCGCTCATGGGAGAGCAGGAAATGCCTACCGGCCCGGTCAAGCGCCGGCTCGGCGTCATGGGCGGGACATTCGACCCGATCCACCACGGACACCTGGTGGCGGCCAGCGAAGTGGCCGCGCTGTTCCACCTCGACGAGGTGGTGTTCGTACCGACCGGCGAGCCGTGGCAGAAGTCGCAGGGCGCCGTGTCCGCCGCCGAGGACCGCTATCTGATGACGGTCATCGCCACGGCCTCGAACCCCCAGTTCTCGGTGAGCCGCATCGACATCGACCGCGGCGGCCCGACGTACACGATCGACACCCTGCGCGACCTCAAGGCGCTGAACGACGACGCCGACCTGTTCTTCATCACCGGTGCCGACGCGCTCGCACAGATCCTGACCTGGCGGAACGCCGACGAGCTCTTCTCCCTCGCGCATTTCATCGGGGTCACCCGGCCCGGCCACGTGCTCACCGACGACGGGCTGCCCGAGGGCGGCGTCTCCCTGGTCGAGGTGCCCGCGCTGGCCATCTCGTCCACGGACTGCCGGGCGCGGGTCGCCAAGGCGGACCCGGTCTGGTATCTGGTGCCGGACGGTGTCGTGCGTTACATCGACAAGCGTGAGCTGTACCGGGGAGTCTGAGCTTCCGGAGAGAGGGGCCCCGCGGTGAACGACCGACAGGACGCGTACGACCCGTACGACCCGTACGCGGCCCAGGAGCAGCAGCTCATCGGCTACGACGCGTACGGACGGCCGGTGTACGGCCAGGTGCCCGCGCAAGCCGCCCAGCCCGCGCCGCCCCCTCCCCGGTACGAAGAGCAGCGCCACGAGCCGCAGCGGTACGACCCACAGCAGTCCGAGCAGCAGTCCGGGCAACAGCAGTACGGGCAGTCGTACGAGGACCAGTCGTACGGCTACGACCAGCAGGGATACGGGCGGCAGCCGCAGCAGGAGTACTACGCCCAGCAGCCGCCCGCCCAGGAGTACGCGCAGGAGTACGCACAGCAGGAGTACCCCCAGGCACCCGCCTACGGGTACGACACGCAGCAGGGCCGGCAGTGGATCCCGCAGCAGGCCGCCCCCCAGGCACCGCCGGAGCCCGCCCTCCGGCCCGAGCCCGCCGCCGGGCCGCCCGCGCCGCAGGTTCCCGAGCCGCGCCGCTCCGACGCGGACGCAGACGCGGACGCCGCTCCCGACTACCGCACCGAGCAGTTCTCCTTCATCGACCAGCCGGACGAGGACTCCGAGGACGTCATCGACTGGCTCAAGTTCACCGAGAGCCGGACCGAGCGCCGCGAGGAGATCCGCCGCCGCGGCCGCAACCGGGTGGTGGCGCTGATCGTCGTCCTCGCCCTGTTCGTCGTCGCGGGTCTCGGCTACCTCTGGTACCAGGGCAAACTGCCGTTCCTCGACGGCCCGGGGAAGGACAGGACCTCGGCGACCGCCGACACCGGCGCGCAGAAGCGGGACATGATCGTCGTCCACCTGCACAACACCAAGAAGGGCGGCACCTCCTCGGCGCTGCTCGTCGACAACGTCACCGCCCGGCAGGGCGCCACGGTCCTCCTCCCGAACGCCCTCGGCATCCCCGCCGCCGACGGCACCGCCACCACCCTCGGCAAGTCGGTCGAGGACGGCGGCCTCGGCACCCGCGAGTCCCTGGACTCGGTGCTCGGCACCGGCATCGGCGGCACCTGGCGGCTGGACACGCCGTTCCTGGAGAACCTGGTCGAGCTGGTCGGCGGCATCGAGGCCGACACCGACACCGCGGTCCCGGCCGACGACGCCGCGAAGACCCCCGCCGTCGGGAAGGGCGAGAAGCAGAGCCTGAGCGGCCCGATGGCCGTCGCGTACGCCACGTACCGCGCCCAGGGCGAGCCGGAGGCCAAGCAGCAGGAACGCATGGGCAAGGTGCTCCAGGGGGTTCTGCGCAAGGTGCCGGCCGATGCGAAGGCGGCGGCGGTGACGGTCGAGAGCATCGGCCAGATCCTCGACCCGGCGCTGAACGCGCAGACGCTCGGAGCCCTGCTGTCCCGGCTCGGCGCGCACGCCAAGGTCGGCGCCTACCGGACGGACGTCCTCACGGTGAAGCAGGACGGCACCCTCACGGACGAGACCAACAAGAAGGTGGTCAAGGAAGTCCTCGGCGGCTCGGCCTCGGCCGCGCAGCCCGGTGCCACCCCCAGGGTGGGCCTGAAGGACGCCACCGGTGACGACAGGACACAGGCGGCGGCGAGGGCCGCGCTGCTGAACGGCGGCTACGCCTTCGTGGACGGCGGCAAGGCCGACAAGACGGCGGCCGCGTCGCAGATCACCTACCAGGACGACGCCCAGCGGGACCGGGCCGTCGAGGTCGCCAAGACCCTGGGCCTGCCGGAGACGGTCGTGAAGAAGGCCGAGAACGCCGTGAACGCGGACGTCGTGGTGATCCTCGGGAAGGACTACAAACCGTCCTGACCGGGCCCCGAGCGGGCTCGGAGGGCGGTCACCGCCCGCGCGGGACGTTCCGCGCGGGCGGTGTCGGCGGTACATGAGACCCTTGTAAGGATCTGCCCGCCAACCCGAAAGCATGGCCAGTGACCGCCACGGACCGCTCCATCGAGCTCATCACCGCCGCCGCCCAGGCCGCGGCCGACCGGCTCGCGCACGACATCATCGCGTACGACGTCAGCGACGTGCTGTCGATCACCGATGCCTTCCTGCTCGCATCGGCGCCCAACGACCGCCAGGTCAAGTCGATCGTCGACGAGATCGAGGAGCGCCTCCTCAAGGAGCTCGGCGCCAAGCCGGTGCGCCGCGAGGGGGACCGCGACGCCCGCTGGATCCTGCTCGACTACGTCGACATCGTCGTCCACGTCCAGCACAGCGAGGAGCGCGTGTTCTACGCGCTGGAGCGCCTGTGGAAGGACTGCCCCGAGATCGACCTGCCCGAGGACGCCAAGCTCACGCTCGGCAAGGCCGAGGAGCACGCCAAGCTGCGCGAGGCGGCGGGCGACGACGAACTGGACGGTGATCTGTTCTGAGCGGGACCACCTCGGGCAAGACCACCAGGAAGATCGTCCTCTGGCGGCACGGCCAGACCGCGTGGAACCTGGAGCGCCGGTTCCAGGGCTCCACGGACATCGGGCTGACCGAAGCGGGTGTGGCGCAGGCGCGCCGCGCCGCCCGGCTCCTCGCCTCGCTGAAGCCGGACGCCATCGTGGCCTCCGATCTCAGCCGGGCCTCGGCCACGGCCGCCGAGCTGGCGGCCGTCACCGGCCTGACGGTCGAGCACACCCCGGCGCTGCGCGAGACGTACGCGGGGGAGTGGCAGGGCCTCACGCACGACGAGATCCTCGGGAAGTACGGCGAGCAGTACGCGGCGTGGAAGCGCGGCGAACCGGTCCGCAGGGGCGGTGGCGAGCTGGAGACCGAGGTCGCCGACCGGGCCGCGCCCGTGGTGCTGGAGCACGCCGGCCGGCTGCCGCAGGGCGGCACGCTCGTCGTCGTCAGCCACGGCGGCACGATCCGTACGACCATCGGCCGTCTGCTGGGCCTGGAGTCGTTCTACTGGGAGGGCCTCGGCGGGCTCTCCAACTGCTGCTGGTCCGTCCTCGGCGAGGGCGCGCGCGGCTGGCGTCTGATGGAGCACAACGCCGGAACGCTGCCCGAACCGGTGCTCGGCGACGACGACTGATCGGCTCCCCGCGGCCCTCCGGCCGGGGCGGCCGCCCGGATTTCACTTTCCGGCTGGTCGCAGGCTAGAGTTCTTCTTGTTCGCAGCGCGGAACACCGGAGACGGGGAAGCGCGGCGGAGAGCGGGGCTATAGCTCAGTTGGTAGAGCGCCTGCATGGCATGCAGGAGGTCTGGAGTTCAATTCTCCATAGCTCCACAATCGGAATCCCGTCCCCAAGTGGGGGCGGGATTCTTGCTTTTGCCCCCTTTGTGCTTGCTGGCCGGGCCTGTACCGGCATGGCAGAATCGGACCGCCGGAGGGGGACACGACGGCCCGACGCGGGAGGGAGTCGCTGACGGATGGGTGCACACCGGCGGCGGTGCGATTGGTGCAACAACGGCACGCCGATCGTGCGGGACATGGACCCGGTCAACTCCGACTATCAGTACTGGTGCGAGGAATGCGCGCGGGCGCTGATCATAAAAGGCGACCCGATCGAGACGTACCGTGAGCTGGAAGGGGAGCCGATCTATGGCCGGCTGCTCGACGAACACTGCACGCTGAAGCGGTTCTACCAGTTCGCCCGAGCGTGACGTAAGCAGGCCAAAACGGACATGGCCCGTGGTCGGTGGAAAACGATTTTTGGACCAGGGCCATGACCGTGTAATGTTTGAGACGTCGCCGAGGGGAACCGGCAAGGAACACCGAGCGACAGGCAGTACGAGGGGCTATAGCTCAGTTGGTAGAGCGCCTGCATGGCATGCAGGAGGTCTGGAGTTCAATTCTCCATAGCTCCACAGTGAAGTAGCGGGCCACCCGGATCGGGTGGCCCGCTTCTCGTTGTGCCGCGCTTCTCGTTGTGTCGCTGTCGCTGTCGCTGTCGCTGTCGCTGTCGCTGTCGCCGGTCGGCCGGGCCCGCCGTCGCTGTTCGTGACGCCGTCGGGCCCGTCCACGACGCGGGCGCTCCGAGCGGGTGTCGGGGGCGCTGCGGTACCCTGGCGCCATGCGTGCCGTACGCCTTCTGCTTACCGAGCCGCGCTGATCAACGCCGACCCTCCGGTGGTCGGTATCGGCGCGGCGGCCCCTCCTGTGCGAGGGGTTTTTTCGTTTGGGCAGGCAGAGACGGCAGAGACGATCGATGGAGCTTCAGAAATCATGAGCGAGACGAACACCCCGGCCCCCGAGGCGGCCGAGGCGCACCGCTACACGGCTGCCATGGCCGCCGACATCGAGGCACGCTGGCAGGACGCCTGGGACGAGCAGGGCACCTACGAGGCGCCCAACCCGACCGGTGACCTGGCCGGGGACCCCGCGGTCGTCGCCAAGCCCAAGAAGTTCATCATGGACATGTTCCCGTACCCGTCCGGCGCGGGGCTGCACGTCGGCCACCCGCTCGGGTACATCGCCACCGATGTCTTCGCCCGCCACCAGCGGATGACCGGCCACAACGTCCTGCACACCCTGGGCTTCGACGCCTTCGGCCTGCCGGCCGAGCAGTACGCCGTCCAGACGGGCACGCACCCGCGGGTGTCGACCGAGGCGAACATCGAGAACATGAAGGCCCAGCTGCGCCGGCTGGGCCTGGGCCACGACAAGCGCCGGTCGTTCGCGACGATCGACCCCGACTACTACAAGTGGACCCAGTGGATCTTCCTGCAGATCTACAACTCCTGGTATGACGTCGACGCCGCCAGGGCCCGGCCGATCGCCGAGCTGGTCGCCGCCTTCGAGGACGGCTCCCGTGAGGTTCCGGGCGGCCGCGCGTGGGCCGGACTGACCGCGGGCGAGCGGGCCGACGTACTGAACGACTTCCGGCTGGCGTACGCCTCGGACGCGCCCGTGAACTGGTGCCCGGGGCTGGGCACCGTACTGGCCAACGAGGAGGTCACCGCGGACGGCCGGTCCGAGCGCGGCAACTTCCCGGTCTTCAAGGCCAAGCTGAGCCAGTGGAACATGCGGATCACCGCGTACGCCGACCGGCTGCTGGACGACCTGGACGCGCTGGACTGGCCCGAGGCCATCAAGCTGCAGCAGCGGAACTGGATCGGCCGCAGCGAAGGCGCGCGCGTGGACTTCGCCGTCGGCGGCGCCGGCGCTATCACCGTCTTCACCACCCGCCAGGACACGCTGTTCGGCGCCACCTACATGGTGCTGGCGCCCGAGCACGAGCTGATCTCCACCATCGTCCCCGCCGTCTGGCCCGAGGGCACCCACCCCGTGTGGACCGGCGGCCACGCCACCCCGGCCGAGGCCGTGAACGCGTACCGCAAGCAGGCCGCGTCGAAGTCGGACGTCGAACGGCAGGCGGACGCCAAGGAGAAGACGGGCGTCTTCACCGGCGCGTACGCGACCAACCCGGTCAGCGGCGAGCAGGTCCCGGTCTTCATCGCCGACTACGTGCTGATGGGCTACGGCACCGGCGCGATCATGGCCGTCCCGGCGCACGACAGCCGCGACTTCGCCTTCGCCCGCGCCTTCGAGCTGCCGATGCGCTGTGTCGTGCAGCCGTCCGACGGCCGCGGCACCGACCCGGCGGAGTGGGACGACGCGTTCGCCTCGTACGACGCGAAGCTGGTCAACTCCACGGGCTCCGGCCTGTCGCTGGACGGGCTGGGCGTGGTCGAGGCGAAGGCCCTGATCACCGACTGGCTGGCCGAGCGCGGCATCGGCGAGGGCACGGTCAACTTCCGCCTGCGCGACTGGCTGTTCAGCCGCCAGCGGTACTGGGGCGAGCCCTTCCCGATCGTCTACGACGAGGACGGCGTCGCGCACCCGCTGCCCGAGTCGATGCTGCCGCTGGAACTGCCCGAGGTCGAGGACTACTCGCCGCGCACCTTCGAGCCGGGCGACGCGCTGTCGCAGCCCGAGACCCCGCTGTCGCGCAAGGCCGACTGGGTCGACGTCGAGCTGGACCTGGGCCGCGGCGAGGGCGTCAGGCGCTACCGGCGTGAGACCAACACCATGCCGAACTGGGCCGGCTCCTGCTGGTACGAGCTGCGCTACCTGGACCCGCACAACGCGTCCGCGCTGGTGGATCCGGAGATCGAGCGGTACTGGATGGGCCCGCGCGAGGGCCAGCCGCACGGCGGCGTCGACCTGTACGTGGGCGGCGCCGAGCACGCGGTGCTGCACCTGCTGTACGCGCGCTTCTGGTCGAAGGTGCTGTTCGACCTGGGACACGTCTCCTCGGTGGAGCCGTTCCACAAGCTGTACAACCAGGGCATGATCCAGGCGTTCGTCTACCGCGACGAGCGCGGATTCCCGGTCTCGGCCACCGACGTCGAGGAGCGGGACGGAAAGTTCTACTTCGAGGGCGAGCCCGTCAAGCGCGAGCTGGGCAAGATGGGCAAGTCCCTGAAGAACGCCGTCACGCCGGACGAGATCTGTGAGGAGTACGGCGCGGACACGCTGCGCCTGTACGAGATGGCGATGGGCCCGCTGGACGTCTCGCGTCCGTGGGACACCCGCGCCGTCGTCGGCCAGTACCGCCTGCTGCAGCGCCTGTGGCGCAACATCGTGGACGAGGAGACGGGTGCGGTGACGGTCGTCGACGCCGAGCCCGCCGAGGACACCCTGCGCGTGCTGCACAAGGCGATCGACGGGGCCGGCACCGACCTGGCCGCGCTGCGCTTCAACACCGCCATCGCCAAGATCACCGAGCTGAACAACGCGCTGACGAAGGCGGGCCGCCCGCTGGAGCGCACGGTCGCCGAGCGGCTGGTGCTGCTGGTCGCCCCGCTGGCCCCGCACATCGCGGAGGAGCTGTGGCACCGGCTGGGGCACGGTGATTCGGTGGTCCACCAGGACTTCCCGGTCGCGGACCCGGCGTACGTCGTCGACGAGACCGTGACCTGCGTGGTCCAGGTCAAGGGCAAGGTCAAGGCGCGACTGGAGGTACCGCCGACGATCTCGGACGCGGACCTGGAGAAGCTGGCCGTCACCGACGCCGCAGTGGTCGCGGCGCTGGGCGGGGCGGAGATCCGCAAGGTGATCGTGCGCGCGCCGAAGCTGGTCAACATCGTCATCTGACGCGTTCGCGCCCCGGTCTAGGGGTATTCCCGTACGGGCAGGTTGGGGGTTCGATTGGAACCCCTGGCCTGCCCGTGGCGTTTACGGTGGAGAAGACGGACTAGGCAGGGGAGAGGAACCTCATGGAGGAGGCGTTGATCATCTTCGCGCTGCTGGTACTTTTCGCCTTCCTGGGCCTGGGCGCGTACGTGACCGTCAAGGTGGTGGGGGCCGCGAAGCGCGGTGTGGACCGGACGATCACGCAGGCCCGGCGGACGGTCGAGGACACGACGCTGCGGGCGAAGAGCTTCGGGCAGGTCGGGGTGAGCGGCTCGCTGGCGCAGCTGCGGCTCGACCTGCGGACGTCGATGCGGTCCACGCAGCAGGCGCTGTACCAGGGCGTCCAGGCGGACGCCTCGCTGCGGGAGTCGATCGGCCTGTTCGAGCGGCTGAGCGCGCACGGCTACGAGCTGGACGACGAGCTCAAGCGGCTGGAGCAGGAGCCGGACCGGCAGCGGATCGCAGCCGGCCTCCCGGACCTGCGGGAACGAACAGCCAAGATCACGAAGGCGGCGGATTCGCTGCGTTGGGCGGCGCGCGACCGGGCCCGCCGGTTCGCCGAGGACGAGCTGAGCGTCCTGTCGGACCAGATCGAGATGGAGTCGGGCGCGCTGCGGGACTGGTCGCCCGAGTCGGTGGACGAGCTCGCGGCGGCCGCCGCGGCGTGGGACGCGCAGCAGGCCGGGCCGGCGCAGGCTCCGGCTCCGGCTCCGGCTGCGCAGGCTCCGGCCGCGGGCGGCCGGGGTGCGGGCAGTCGGGGTGCGGGCGGCCGGGCTGCGGCAGCCGATCAGGCGGCGCTGAACCAGGCGCCTCCGGCGGCGCCCTACCCGTGGCAGAAGACGCGCCGGCCGGAAAGCACGACCTGAGGCCGGACTGAGGCCGGCCGGGGAGTACTCGGGCGGACCCGAGTGGGGCGCGCTGGTGGACCTGCGGGGCGGAGACCGGGGTGCCCGGCGCGGCGGTGCCGGGCGACGAGTGTCGGGGGAGCCCGGGCGGTGCCGGGGGAGTCCCGGGGGGTGCCGGGGGAGCGGGTGAGTACGCGGAGTCGGGGGAGTCCGGGGCGGTGGTGGGGAGCCGCTGAGCACACCGAGTCGGGGCCCAGGCTGCCGCGGAACGCCAACGGGCGGTAACCTCCGGCTCATGTCCCGCCATGTCGCCATCGTCACCGATTCCACGGCCTACCTGCCTCCACAGGCCATGGCGCGGCACGGAATCACCTCCGTACCGCTCACCGTGGTGCTCGGCGACGAGGCGCTGGAGGAGGGCACCGAGATCTCGGCGCGCAGTCTCGCGCTGGCCTTGCAGAAGCGCCGCTCGGTCACCACCTCGCGTCCCGGCCCGGAGGAGTTCGTCCGGGCCTACCAGGCCGCGGCGGACGCCGGCGCGACCGGCATCGTGAGCCTGCACCTGTCTTCCGAGTTCTCCGGTACCTACGATTCCGCGGTGGTCGCCTCCAGGACCGCGCCCGTACCCGTCCGTGTCGTGGACACGGGCATGGTCGCGATGGCCCTCGGGTTCTGCGCCCTGGCCGCCGCCGAGGTGTCCGAGGCCGGAGGCTCCCTGGACGAGGCCGTGGCGGCCGCGGAGAAGCGAGCGGCGGACATGTCCGCGTACTTCTACGTCGACACCCTCGACTACCTCCGGCGCGGCGGCCGGATCGGGGCCGCGCAGGCCCTGCTCGGTTCGGCCCTGGCGGTGAAGCCGCTGCTGACGCTGGACGGCGGGCGGATCGAGATGCTGGAGAAGGTGCGCACCGCTTCGAAGGCCATCGCCCGGCTGGAGGAGCTGGCCGTGGAGCGTGCCGGTTCGGCCAGCGTCGACGTGGCGGTGCACCACCTGGCGGCGCCGGAACGCGCCGAAAAGCTGGCGCAGCGGCTGCGTGAGCGCATCCCGGGCCTGGTGGAGCTGCACGTCAGCGAGGTGGGCGCGGTGATCGGCGCGCATACCGGACCCGGGCTGCTGGCGGCCGTCGTCTCGCCCCGGTGAGGCGATGAGGGGCCTCAGGGGCAGCGAGGCTGGGGGCCTCAGGGGCCTCAGGGGCCTCAGGGGCCTCGTTGCGGGGCCTCGTGGCGGGGCTCGATGGTTCGCGGTGAACACCGGAACGAGTGACGCGGTTATCCACAACGGGGCTGTTGTCCACCGGAATTGAGTGTTCCGAACGGTGGTCGGGTTCGGCTCGTACGGTCGTCGCATGACTCTTCGAACGCGAACGCGTACTCCGCTTCAGTCCCGTGCCACCAGCGGTCCCGGCCGCTCCCGCTCCTCCGACGTCCGCCTGCGGTTCAGGGGGGACCGGCCCCGTCACGCGCTCGCCGAGGAGGGAGCGGTGCGCCGACGGGCCGAAGCGCTGCTGGGCGGCAGTGGCCCGCCCGAGCGGCCCTCCGGGGGCCCTCCCGGGGCTTCGCCGCCCGGGGAGCTGCCAGGGGCGCCGCCGATCGCGGGTGACGTGCCCGTGGCTCGCCCGCGCGTACGGGCCGAGGCGCTGTCGGCCGTTGCGTCCGGGGCGCCGTCGGCGTCCTCCGCCGGGCCGTTCGCCGGGCCCTCGCCCGGGTCGCTCGCCGGGCCCTCGTCCGGGCCGGGGTCCGGGCCGGGGTCGGGGTCGTCGTCCGGGGCTTTGCCCGGCGAGGCGGTGGGGCTCTCCGCCGGGGAGGCTCGGAGGCTGGCCGTGCGGGAGCGGCTGCCGGTGTGGTTCCAGGCCCGCTGTGGGGTGGAGCCGCGCACGGTGGGGGCCGTCGCGATCGTGCTCGTGGTGGCGGTCGGCTTCGCGGGGCAGCAGTACTGGTCCGCCCGGCCCCAGCCGGTGACGGCCCCGGCGGTGATCACCCCGGCTCCGCCCCCGGTGCCGGCTTCGGCCCTGGCGCCGGTCGCCACGTCTCCCGGGGGCCCGGCACCGCCCGGCGGTGCGCGGATCGTGGTCGATGTCGGCGGCAAGGTACGGGAGCCGGGTGTGCGGCGGCTGCCCGCCGGTTCGCGGGTGGAGGACGCGTTGGCCGCCGCCGGCGGAGTGCGGCCGGGCACGGACACCACCGGGCTCAACCGGGCCCGGGTGCTGGTGGACGGCGAGCAGGTGCTGGTCGGCGTACCGGCACAGCCGCAGCCGCAACCGCTGTCGCCTGCTCTGCCGGGTGGGGGCGGGGGCGGGGGGCCGGGTGCCGGTCCGCTCAGCCTCGGCTCGGCCACGGTGGAGCAGTTGGACGGGCTGCCGGGGGTCGGGCCGGTGCTGGCGCAGCACATCGTGGACTTCCGCACGGCCCGAGGCGGCTTCCGCTCGGTGGAGGAGCTCCGCCAGGTGAACGGCATCGGCGAGCGGCGCTTCGCCGATCTGCGCCGTCTGGTGCGGCCGTGAACCGCCCCGACGGGCCGGGTCCGGTGGATCTGCGCCTGGCCGTGCCGGCCCTGGCCGCCTGGGCGGCCGCCGCCCTGGCCCTGGGCGTGCCCGCCGCGTGGACGGCCGCCGGGGCCGGGCTGGGCGGGGCCGGCGCCGGACTGCTGGTACTGGCCGCCTGGCGGCTTCCGGGAGCGCGGTGGGGGATCGCCGCCGCCGCGGGCGCCGCCCTGTTGTGCGCGGCGGCCGGGGCCGGGGTGGCGGGGCTGGAGCGGGCAGAGGCGCGGGCCGGACCGGTCCCCGGGCTGGCCCGGGAGCACGCCCGGGTCCTCGCCGACCTCACCGTCGGCTCCGACCCCCGGATGCTCCGCGGCGGTAACGGGCCGCCGCTGGTGCTCCTGGACGCCGTGGTCACCCGCGTGACCGGGCCCGACGGGGCGCGTACCCGGGTCGAGACCCCGGTGCGGGTGCTCGCCGGACACCCGGGCTGGGCCCGGCTGCTGCCCTCCACCCGGGTGGAGGTCGTCGCCCGGCTGGCCCCGGCCCGGGGCGGGGAGCGGGCGGTGGCGCTGCTGCGGCCGGGCGGTGACACCCCGCCGGTGGTCACCGGCGGACCGAGCACCGCCCAGAGGGCCGCCGGGCGGTTGCGGGCCGGGCTGCGCGAGGCCACCGAGGGGCTCGCGCCGGACGCGAGGGCCCTGCTGCCGGGGCTCGTCGTCGGGGACACCTCCAGGGTGCCGCCCGATCTGGACGAGGCGTTCCGGGCCACCGACCTGCTGCACCTCCTGGCCGTGTCCGGGTCCAACCTCACCGTGGTGCTGTTCCTGCTCATCGGGCCGCCGGCCCGCGCGCAGCAGGTGGAGCGGCGCGGGCTGGCCCCGCTCCTCGGGCTCTCGCTCCGGGCGACCGCCCTGTGCGGGGCCGCGCTGACCCTCGCCTTCGTGGTGGTCTGCCGGCCGGATCCGAGCGTGCTGCGGGCCGCGGCCTGCGGCACGGTCACCCTGGCCGCCATCGCCACCGGGCGGCGCCGGTCCCTGATCCCGGCCCTGGCCGCCGCCGTGCTGCTGCTCGTGCTGTACGACCCGTGGCTGGCCCGCAGCCAGGGCTTCCTGCTCTCCGTCCTGGCCACCGGAGCTCTCCTGACCCTCGCCCCCCGGTGGAGCGGAGCCCTGCGCGGGCGAGGGATGCGGCCCCGGCTCGCCGAGGCGCTGGGAGCCGCCGCGGCCGCCCAGGCGGTGTGCGCCCCCGTGGTCGCCGTGCTCGCGGCCCGGGTCAGCCTGGTGGCGGTGCCGTGCAACCTGCTGGCCGAGCTCGCGGCGGGCCCGGCGACCGTCCTCGGCTTCGCGGCGCTCGCCGCGGCCCCGCTGTGGATGCCCGCCGCGGAGCTGCTGGCCCGGTGCGCCGGTGTGCCGGCCGGGTGGATCGCCGCCGTGGCCCGGGGCGGTGCCCGGCTGCCGGGAGCCGAGCTGCCCTGGCCCGGCGGGGTCGGCGGGGGGCTGCTGCTGGCCGCCGCGACCCTGGCCGTCGTGGGGCTCTGCGCCCGGTTCGGCCCGCGGCGGTGGGTCTGCGCCGCCTTGGCCGTGCTGCTGCTCCTCGCGGTCCTGCGGCCGCCTCTGCTCGTCCGTACGCTCGCGCACTGGCCGCCGCCCGACTGGCGGCTCGTCCAGTGCGCCGTGGGGCAGGGGGACGCGGCCGTGCTCGCCCTCGGCCCGGGCACGGCCATGGTGGTCGACGCCGGCCCGGAGCCCGGCCCGGTGGACGCCTGCCTACGGGCCCTGGGCGTACGCGCGGTGCCGCTGCTCGTGCTGACGCACTTTCACGCGGACCACGTGGGAGGGCTGCACGGGGTGCTGCGCGGGCGGTCCGTAGGTGTGATTCAGGCCACCACGCTGGAAGATCCGCCGGGGCAGGCGCAGTTCGTCCGCCGGGCCGCGGCCGCCGCGGGCGTGCCCGTTGTACCGGCGGCTGCGGGGGAGCGGCGGCGGGCCGGGCCGCTGGACTGGGAGGTGCTCTGGCCGCCTGCCGGACCGCCGCCCGAGGGACCCAACGACGCGAGCATCGCCCTGCTGGTACGTGGTGCGGGGCTGACCCTGCTCTTGCTGGGTGATCTCGAACCCCCGGCACAACAGGCCCTTTTGAGGCACCATCCGGAGCTGGGGCCGGTGGACGTCCTCAAAGTCGCCCACCACGGCTCGGCGCACCAGGACCACGAACTGCTCGCCCGCGTCAGGCCGAGGTTCGCCATCGTGCCGGTCGGTGCGGGGAACCGCTACGGACACCCCGCACCAGGTACGCTCACGCGACTGCGGGCGATGGGTACGACCGTGCTGCGCACCGATACCGACGGCTCGATCGCCGTCACCGGGGCCGGTCCTGGGATGCGAGCGTTTCCGGCCAACCGCCGTCGGAGCCGACGCGGGCATACCGGGCACGACCGTTCTGTTTGCCCGCAACCCGACAGCATGATCGAATTCGTTTTCGCCAGAGCGGTACGAGTCCACACAGCACGGGGGTGCATAGACCTTGTTCGGGCGACGACGGGGGATGGAGACGGCCGGAAGTTCCAGCCCGCACACATCCGCCACACTGACGCTCCCACCGACGGCGCGGCTGCTCAGCTGCCGGGTTCTCGACACGGTCCACCAGCCGGTCCGGCTGGCCGCGTTCGAGGTGACCGACCCGATCGGCCGCCGGATCGTCAGCGGGGAGACCGACCCGTACGGCGGGTTCACGGCGGCCGTTCCGGAAGGGGAGTACCGGCTCTCGGTCACGGCCGAGGGGTACGCGCCGTTCCACGGGGCGACGATCGTGGGGGATCCGGCGCAGCCCGGCACCGCCGAGATCATCCTCGACGCGGTGGAGCCGCCGCTGCTGCCGCAGCCCGGCCACTGGGAGCTCGACCCGACGCATTCGTCGATCGGTTTCTCGGCCCGCCACATAGGGTTCGCGCGTGTCCGCGGCCGTTTCAACACGTTCGCCGGCGCGGTGCGGATCGCGGAGCGCATGGAGGACTCCTCCATGCACGTGATCATCGACGCGGCGAGCATCGACACGGGTCTGCGGATGCGGGACGACCACCTGCGGTCGGCGGACTTCCTGGACGCGGTCCGGCACCCCACGGTGGAGTTCTACAGCGAGCGGTTCATCCACCGCAGCGGCAGCCGCTGGGCGGTCGCGGGCGCCCTGACCCTGCACGGGGTCAGCCGCTCCGTCACCCTGGACACCCAGTACCTGGGCCTGGGCACGGGCCTCGAGGGCGAACCCAGGGCGGCCTGCCGGGCCACGGCCGAGCTGCACCGCGAGGATTTCACCCTGAACTGGCAGTCGATGCTGGCGCACGGGGTCGCGGCGATCGGGTCGAGCGTCGACGTGACGCTGGACATCCAGATCGTCCACAAGGCCTGACGGGGTCAGGGAGCTTCGAGCCAGCCCTCGTAGGCGTCGGCGAGGGCGTCGAGCGCGGCGGGGTCGAGCCGTTCCCGCGGGTCCTCGACCACCACCAGCCACTGGGCGTCCTCGGCGTCGTCCTCGCCGGCCAGGGCGTCGCGGACCAGCTGCGGTTCCTCCGGGAGGCCGAAGCGGTCCGCGGCCTCCCGGGCCACCTCCTCGGCGGCGTCGCGGTCGGGCAGGACGAGTACATGTCGCACGTTCACGCGACCATTCTCGGGCACGCGGCGCGGGGGGCTGTCCGTGCGGCGTGGGATGCTGGATCCGATGGCCACCAGGAAGAACTCCACCGACGATCCGCTCGCCCCGCTCACCCTCGCGGTGGGGCAGGAGGACCTGCTGCTCGACCGTGCCGTCCGGGAGATCGTGACGGCCGCCCGGGCCGCCGACTCCGAGACGGACGTGCGCGACCTCGCCCCGGAACAGCTCCAGCCCGGCACGCTGGCCGAGCTGACCAGCCCGTCGCTCTTCTCCGAGCGCAAGGTGCTGATCGTGCGCAACGCGCACGACCTGTCGGCGGACACGGTCAAGGAGGTCAAGGCGTACCTCGCCGCGCCCTTCGAGGAGATCACCGTCGTGCTCCTCCACGCGGGCGGAGTCAAGGGCAAGGGACTGCTCGACGCGGCCCGGAAGGCGGGGGCCCGCGAGATCGCGTGCCCGAAGATGACGAAGGCGGCGGACCGACTGGCCTTCGTACGGGGCGAGTTCCGCACGCTGGGCAGGTCGGCGACGCCCGAGGCGTGCCAGACCCTGGTGGACGCGATCGGAAGCGACCTGCGGGAACTGGCGAGCGCGGCGGCGCAGTTGTGCGCCGACGTCGAGGGCACGATCGACGAGGCCGTCGTCGGCCGGTACTACACGGGCCGGGCCGAAGCCTCCAGCTTCACGGTGGCCGACCGGGCCGTCGAAGGGCGCGCGGCGGAGGCACTCGAAGCGCTGCGCTGGTCCCTCTCCACCGGGGTGGCCCCGGTGCTGATCACCAGCGCCCTGGCTCAGGCGGTCCGCGCGATCGGCAAACTGGCCTCCGCCCCGCGCGGTGCCCGCCCGGGTGACCTCGCCCGGGACCTGGGCATGCCGCCGTGGAAGATCGACCGGGTCCGCCAGCAGATGCGGGGCTGGTCGGCCGACGGTGTCGCCGACGCCCTGCGCGCGGTGGCCGCCGCCGACGCGGGCGTCAAGGGCGGCGGTGACGACCCCGAGTACGCGTTGGAGAAGGCCGTGGTGGCGGTCGCCCACGCGGCCCGGCCGCCCCGCCGCTAGGGGGTGTCGTCACACTCGTTCCTGCCGTGCGGGCGTAGGGAACGACTTTGACGACACCCCTGGTGCCGTGACCGAGTCCGCGTCGTCGGTGCCGTGCATCGCGAGGCGCAGGAGCGGCCGAGCGCCGGACGTGCCCGGCCGGCCCGACAGCGCGGCGCGTACGCCCTCGGGCGATCACCCGGCCCGGCCGGTTGGTCCCGTTGCGCGGTGTCGCGGGCCGGCGTCCGGAAACGGGGTCGGCCCGCATCCGGACGCAAAGAAGCCCCCCAGTGGGGACCAGGGGGCTTCCACGCTGGTCAGCGTGGCGTACTAGCCAGCGTGCCGTGTCCAGAAACGAAGTCACGAGGTGTGCCGCACTTGCCGCGGCGTGCGAACGCAGGCCGCGTGCGGCGCGGTGTGCCGGTCGGGAGCGGAAGAGAGGGTCCGCTGAGTCCCTGCCGGCGATTCACATCGAGAGCTCAGCCCTGCAGGGCGGCAACCTTGACAGCCAGCGCCGACTTCTTGTTGGCGGCGGCGTTCTTGTGGATGACGCCCTTCGAGACAGCCTTGTCGAGCGCACGCGCGGCGGCGCGAGAAGCCACGGTGGCCTTCTCGGCGTCACCGGCGACGACGGCCTCGCGGGCCTTGCGGATCGCGGTCTTGAGCGAAGACTTGACGGCCTTGTTGCGCAGGCGCGCCTTCTCGTTCGTCTTGTTCCGCTTGATCTGGGACTTGATGTTCGCCACGAAAGAGCCTTTTCAGGTTCAGAGTTTTGTTCTTCGGATTGTGTCCCGACAGCCGAGAGGCCATACGAGACACAGCTACCCAGGCTACCAGGCACTCCGCGGGTGGCCCAAACCGAGCGCACTGCCCCGTCCATGGGACCATGGGAGTCTGCGTACAGATCCGAGATCCCGCCGCCGAGGGCGACGGGAGCCGGATCCACGCTCCGACCGACGCTCCGCAAACGCTTCCGACTGCGACCCGAGAATCAGGACACTGCGTGCCCGCGATCCCCAGCCACGTGCCCGAGCCGAGCCGTACCGACCCGGCGCTGATCCGCAACTTCTGCATCATCGCGCACATCGACCACGGCAAGTCGACCCTTGCCGACCGGATGCTCCAGCTCACCGGTGTGGTCGACCAGCGGCAGATGCGTGCCCAGTACCTCGACCGCATGGACATCGAGCGTGAGCGCGGCATCACGATCAAGTCCCAGGCGGTCCGGCTGCCCTGGGCCCCCACCACGGGCGAGGGTCTGGGCACCACCCACATCCTCAACATGATCGACACCCCCGGGCACGTCGACTTCACCTACGAGGTCTCGCGCTCCCTCGCCGCGTGCGAGGGCACCGTCCTCCTCGTGGACGCCGCCCAGGGCATCGAGGCCCAGACCCTCGCCAACCTGTACCTGGCGATGGAGAAGGACCTCGCGATCGTCCCGGTCCTGAACAAGATCGACCTGCCGGCCGCCCAGCCGGAGAAGTTCGCCGAGGAACTCGCGAACCTGGTCGGCTGCCAGCCGGAGGACGTGCTGCGCGTCTCGGCGAAGACCGGTCTCGGCGTGGACGTGCTGCTCGACAAGATCGTCGCCACGGTCCCGGCCCCGGTCGGCCCCAAGGACGCCCCGGCCCGCGCGATGATCTTCGACTCGGTCTACGACTCGTACCGCGGCGTGGTCACCTACGTGCGTGTGGTCGACGGCCAGCTCAACAAGCGCGAGCGCATCCGCATGATGTCCACCGGCGCCACCCACGAGCTGCTGGAGATCGGTGTCTCCTCCCCGGAGATGACCCCGGCCGACGGCATCGGCGTCGGCGAGGTGGGCTACATCATCACCGGCGTGAAGGACGTCCGTCAGTCCAAGGTCGGTGACACGATCACCAGCCTGCACAACGGCGCGACCGAGGCCCTCGGCGGCTACAAGGACCCGCGGCCCATGGTCTTCTCGGGCCTGTACCCGCTCGACGGCTCGGACTACCCGGACCTGCGCGAGGCCCTGGACAAGCTGCAGCTCAACGACGCCGCGCTGGTCTACGAGCCGGAGACCTCGGCGGCGCTCGGCTTCGGCTTCCGCGTCGGCTTCCTCGGCCTGCTCCACCTGGACGTGGTGCGCGAGCGCCTGGAGCGCGAGTTCGGTCTCGACCTGATCGCCACCGCGCCGAACGTCGTCTACCGGGTCGTCCTGGAAGACGGCAAGGAAGTCTCCGTCACCAACCCGAGCGAGTTCCCCGAGGGCAAGATCTCGGACGTGTTCGAGCCGGTCGTCCGGGCCACGCTGCTCGCGCCCTCCGAGTTCATCGGCGCGATCATGGAGCTCTGCCAGCAGCGCCGCGGCACCCTCCTCGGGATGGACTACCTCTCCGAGGACCGCGTCGAGATCCGCTACACCCTCCCGCTCGCGGAGATCGTCTTCGACTTCTTCGACCAGCTGAAGTCCAAGACGCGCGGCTACGCCTCCCTGGACTACGAGCCCACCGGCGAGCAGTCCGGCAGCCTGGTCAAGGTCGACATCCTGCTGCACGGCGACAAGGTCGACGCGTTCTCCGCCGTCTGCCACAAGGACGCCGCCTACGCCTACGGCGTGCGCCTGGTCGCCAAGCTGCGCGAGCTCATCCCGCGGCAGGCCTTCGAGATCCCGATCCAGGCGGCCGTCGGCTCCCGCGTCATCGCCCGCGAGACCATCCGCGCCATCCGCAAGGACGTCCTCGCCAAGTGCTACGGCGGTGACATCTCCCGTAAGCGGAAGCTGCTGGAGAAGCAGAAGGAGGGCAAGAAGCGGATGAAGATGGTCGGCTCCGTGGAGGTCCCGCAGGAGGCCTTCATCGCCGTCCTGTCCAGCGACGAATCCTCCGGCAAGAAGAAGTAGCGACCGGTACGGAACGAGGCCCTCACGCTCAGGCGCGAGGGCCTCTTTCGTTATGAACCGGCCGCTCGCGGGCTCTTACGCACCGGCCTGGCGGCCTCTAGTCTGATCACTGCTCGATGGTTACTCGCCAGTCACTAACCGGCGCGTCTCAAACCCGCCAGTCCCAAGCGCCCCCCAAGCGCCCCACGCCCACGCACTGCCGCGTGGACCGGTCCGGAGGATGTCGTGAGCGACACACAGACCTTGATCGAGAACCGTCCGCCCACCGTGGCGGCCCTCTTCCTTGAGCGCGTCGCCGCCACGCCCGACGCGGAGGCGTACCGGTTCCCGGTCCCCGCGGCCGGCGGCGAGGGCGCTCCCGACGACTGGAAGTCGCTCAGCTGGGGCCAGGCGGCCGAGCGTGTCTTCTCCATCGCCGCCGGCCTGATCACCCTCGGCCTCGAAGCGGAAGACCGTGTCGCCCTCGCCTCCAACACCAGGGTCGAATGGATCCTCGCCGACCTCGGCGTGATGTGCGCGGGCGCCGCGACCACCACCGTGTACCCGAGCACCAACGCCGAGGAGTCGGCGTACATCCTCGCCGACTCGGCCAGCCGGGTCCTGATCGCCGAGGACGCCAAGCAGCTGGCCAAGGCGCGACAGCACCGCGCGGACCTGCCCGGGCTGGCGCACGTCGTCGTCCTGGAGGCCGCCGACGCCGTCCCGGCCGACGGGGACCCGGACGGCTGGGTGCTCTCCCTCGCGGACCTCGAGAAGCGCGGTGCTGCGCACCTCGCCGAGAACCCCGGGGCGGTGAAGGAGCGGATCGCGGCGATCACCGCCGACCAGCTCGCCACCCTCATCTACACCTCCGGCACCACCGGCCGGCCCAAGGGCGTGCGGCTGCCGCACGACAATTGGTCGTACATGGCCAAGGCGACCGTGGCCACCGGGCTGATCACCAAGGACGACGTCCAGTACCTGTGGCTGCCGCTGGCCCACGTCTTCGGCAAGGTCCTGACCTCCGGCCAGATCGAGGTCGGGCACGTCACCGCCGTCGACGGACGCATCGACAAGATCATCGAGAACCTGCCGATCGTGCAGCCGACCTACATGGCGGCCGTCCCGCGCATCTTCGAGAAGGTCTACAACGGGGTCGCCGCCAAGGCGCGGGCGGCCGGCGGGGCCAAGTACAAGATCTTCCAGTGGGCGGTCGGCGTCGCCCGCGAGTACGCGAAGGTCACGCAGGACAACTTCCGGCGCACCGGCAACGCCACCGCGCCCTTCGGCCTCACCACCAAACACAAGATCGCCGACGCGCTCGTCTACTCCAAGCTCCGCGAAGCCTTCGGCGGCAACCTGCGCGCCGCCGTCTCCGGGTCCGCGGCCCTGGCGCCCGACATCGGCTACTTCTTCGCCGGCGCGGGCATCCACATCCTGGAGGGCTACGGCCTCACGGAGTCCAGCGCCGCCTCCTTCGTGAACCCGGGCGAGGCATACCGCACCGGCACCGTCGGCAAGCCGCTCCCCGGCACCGAGGTCCGCATCGCCGACGACGGCGAGATCCTGCTGCGCGGCCCCGGCATCATGGAGGGCTACCACGGGCTCCCGGAGAAGACCGCCGAGGTGCTGGAGGCGGACGGCTGGCTGCACACCGGGGACATCGGCGAGCTGTCGGCCGACGGCTACCTGCGGATCACCGACCGCAAGAAGGACCTGATCAAGACCTCGGGCGGCAAGTACGTCGCCCCGGCCGAGGTCGAGGGCCAGTTCAAGGCGATCTGCCCGTACGTGTCGAGCATCGTGGTGCACGGCGCGGACCGGAACTTCTGCTCGGCGCTCATCGCGCTCGACGGACCCGCCATCCTGGGCTGGGCCGCCGAGAACGGGCTGGAAGGCAAGACGTACGCGCAGGTCGTGGCCGCCCCGGAGACGACGCGGCTGATCGAGACGTACGTACAGACCCTCAACGAGGGGCTCCAGCGCTGGCAGACGGTCAAGAAGTTCCGGCTGCTGCCCCGGGACCTGGACGTCGAGCACGGCGACCTCACGCCGAGCCTGAAGCTGAAGCGGCCCGTGGTCGAGCGTGAGTTCAAGCACCTGATCGAGGAGATGTACGAGGGCTCCCGCGAGGCGTAGCACCCGCCGCGGGACCGGCGGGGCGGGGCATCGGCCCGCCCCGCCGCGCCCGCCGTTCCCGGGAGGCGCGCCGGGTGCGGGACAATGGGCGCATGCCTTCCGCACTGCCCGACGGTGAACCCATGCCCGAAGACGGCTCGCTGCCGTCGCACGCCCTGGCGGGCGCCGGCGAGCGGCCGCTCGGCTTCTACCTGCACGTCCCGTACTGCGCCACGCGCTGCGGGTACTGCGACTTCAACACCTACACGGCCACCGAGCTGCGCGGCACCGGCGGCGTCCTCGCCTCCCGGGAGTACTACGCCGACACCCTGATCGACGAGGTCCGCCTCGCCCGCAAGGTGCTCGGCGACGACCCCCGCGCCGTCCGCACCGTCTTCGTCGGCGGCGGCACGCCCACGCTGCTCCCGGCCCGGGACCTCGTACGGATGCTCGCGGCGATCCGGGACGAGTTCGGCCTGGCCGAGGACGCCGAGGTCACCACCGAGGCCAATCCGGACTCCGTGAACCCGGAGTACCTGGCCGAGCTGCGCGCCGGCGGCTTCAACCGGGTCTCCTTCGGCATGCAGAGCGCCCGGCAGCACGTCCTGAAGGTCCTCGACCGCACCCACACGCCCGGGCGGCCCGAGGCGTGCGTCGCGGAGGCGCGGGCGGCGGGCTTCGAGCACGTCAACCTCGACCTGATCTACGGCACGCCGGGGGAGTCGGACGAGGACTGGCGGGCCACCCTGGCCGCCGCGCTCGGCGCCGGGCCGGACCACATCAGCGCGTACGCCCTCATCGTCGAGGAGGGCACGCAGCTCGCCCGCCGCATCCGCCGCGGCGAGGTTCCGATGACGGACGACGACGTGCACGCCGACCGCTACCTGATCGCCGACGAGGTCATGACGCGGGCCGGGTACCACTGGTACGAGGTGTCGAACTGGGCCACCACCGAAGCCGGCCGCTGTCTGCACAATGAGCTGTACTGGCGCGGAGCCGACTGGTGGGGCGCGGGCCCCGGCGCGCACTCGCACGTCGGCGGCGTCCGCTGGTGGAACGTGAAGCACCCCGGCGCCTACGCCGCCGCACTGGCGGGCGGCAGGTCCCCGGGCGCCGGGCGCGAGCTGCTGTCGCCGGAGGACCGGCGGGTCGAGCGCATCCTGCTGGAGCTGCGGCTGCAGGACGGCTGCCCGCTGACGCTGCTGGCCCCGGCGGGGCTCGCGGCGGCCGGGAAGGCCCTCGCGGACGGACTCCTGGAACCGGGCCCGTACGCGGCCGGGCGGGCCGTGCTGACCCTGCGGGGACGGCTGCTGGCCGACGCGGTGGTCCGGGACCTGGTGGACTGACGCCCGCCGTACGGGGTGAGGGGCGCCGTGACGGGTGACGGGCAGACGGCGGCAGGACGGGCGGACGGCGGGAGAAGCGGGCGGCGCTGGGCCTCAGGGGGCCGTCACGAAGTCGATCAGCTCCTCGACGCGGCCCAGCAGCGTCGGCTCCAGGTCCTTGTACGAGGTCACCCGCGACAGGATGTGCTGCCAGGCGGCCCCGGTGTTCTCCGGCCAGCCCAGGGCCCGGCAGACGCCCGTCTTCCAGTCCTGCCCGCGCGGCACCACCGGCCACGCGGCGATGCCCAGCGCGGATGGCTTCACCGCCTGCCAGACGTCCACGTACGGGTGGCCCGCGATCAGCACGTCCGGCGAGGTCACCGCGGCCGCGATGCGGGACTCCTTCGACCCCGGCACCAGGTGGTCCACGAGGATGCCGAGCCGGGCGTCCGGGCCCGGCCCGAACTCCGCCACGATCGCCGGGAGGTCGTCGATCCCCTCCAGGTACTCCACCACCACGCCCTCGATCCGCAGGTCGTCGCCCCAGACCCGCTCCACCAGCTCCGCGTCGTGCCGGCCCTCGACGTAGATCCGGCCGGCCCGCGCCACCCGCGCCCGCGCCCCCGGGACGGCGATCGACCCCGACGCCGTACGGGACGGCGCCACCGGGCCGCGCGGCGGGCGGACCAGGGTGACCACCGCGCCGTCCAGCAGGAACGCGGCGGGTTCCATCGGGAACACCCGCCGCTTGCCGAACCGGTCCTCCAGGGTCACCGTGCCCGCCTCGCAGCCCACCACCGCGCCGCAGAAGTCCGTACCGGCGGCCTCGACCACCAGGTCGGGCTCCGCCGCCACCTCGGGCACGGCCTTGGGGCGCTTCCACTGCGGGGTCAGGTCGGGGGAGTACTCGCGCATCCGGCCGACACTAGGAGAGGCGCGGCGATCACGCCTCCGACACGCCGAAACGCGCGGCCAGTGTGGCGCGTTGCGCACGGACGAAGGCCGCGTCGACCACCGCTCCGTGACCCGGCACGTACAGCGCGTCGTCACCGCCCAGGGCCAGCAGCCGGTCCAGGGCGTCCGGCCAGCGGGCCGGCACCGCGTCGTCGCCCGCCTGCGGCTCGCCCGACTCCTCCACCAGGTCCCCGCAGAAGACCGTCTCGCGCTCGCCCGGGACGAACACCGCCAGGTCGTGCCCGGTGTGCCCCGGCCCCACGTTGGCCAGCAGCACCCGCACCCCGCCCAGCTCCAGCGTCCACTCGCCCGACACCGTGTGCCGGGGGAGCACCAGCAGCTCGACGGCCTGCGCCGCCTCCGGCGAGGCCAACCCGTGCCGCACCGCGGACCGCCGCAGCGTCTCCCGCCCGGCGTCCAGGACGGAGTCCAGCCCGACCGCGGCGTACACCTCGGCCCCGGAGAACGCCGCCGCGCCCAGAACGTGATCGAAATGCCCGTGCGTGAATGCGATATGGGTCACGCGGCGGCCCGTCAGCCGCTCGGCCCCGGCACGGATCTCCGCGCCCTCCCGCAGGCACGAACCGGGGTCGATCAGGAGCACCGACTCGTCCCCCACCACCAGTCCCACGGTGCAGTCCCACACCGGAAGACGCCGCCGTCCGGCCCGTCCGGTCAGCCGTTCCCAGCCCGCCTCTTCCCATCCCACGTCCATGCGGCGACGCTACCCTGACGGGCCACCCTTGCCAGGGTCTTACTACCCGGCCGTACACTGGGCGGGGGATCTCTGGCACTCGAACGACCAGAGTGCCAAACGGAATGCCAACGAACGCCGGCGGAACACGGCGACGGACCACAGCTGGAGGTGTGCGCGATGCTCAGTGAACGCAGGCTCGAAGTGCTGCGCGCCATCGTCCAGGACTACGTCGGGACCGAGGAGCCGGTCGGCTCCAAGGCGCTGACCGAGCGGCACCGGCTCGGCGTCTCACCCGCCACCGTGCGCAACGACATGGCCGTGCTGGAGGACGAGGGCTACATCGCCCAGCCCCACACCAGCGCCGGCCGCATCCCCACCGACAAGGGCTACCGGCTCTTCGTCGACCGGCTGGCGGGGGTCAAACCCCTGTCGACGCCCGAGCGCCGGGCCATCCAGAACTTCCTCGACGGCGCGGTGGACCTCGACGACGTCGTCGGCCGTACGGTGCGGCTGCTCGCGCAGCTCACCCGGCAGGTCGCCGTCGTCCAGTACCCCTCGCTGACGCGTTCCACCGTGCGTCACGTCGAGCTGCTGTCGCTGGCCCCGGCCCGGCTGATGCTCGTACTGATCACGGACACCGGGCGCGTCGAGCAGCGGCTCATCGACTGCCAGACCCCCTTCGGGGAGACCTCGCTCGCGGACCTGCGGGCCCGGCTCAACAGCCGGGTCGTCGGCCGCCGCTTCACCGATGTGCCCCCGCTCGTCCAGGACCTCCCCGAGTCGTTCGAGGCCGACGACCGCGCCACGGTCTCCACCGTGCTCGCGACGCTCCTCGAAACCCTGGTCGAGGAAGCCGAGGAACGGCTGATGATCGGCGGAACCGCCAATCTCACCCGCTTCGGACACGATTTTCCCCTGACGATCAGGCCGGTGCTCGAAGCGCTGGAGGAGCAGGTCGTGCTCCTCAAGCTGCTGGGCGAGGCCAGTGAGTCGGGAATGGCCGTACGGATCGGGCACGAGAACGCCTACGAGGGGCTGAACTCCACGTCGGTCGTCTCGGTCGGTTACGGTTCGGGCGGCGAATCCGTCGCCAAACTCGGCGTGGTCGGACCGACCCGCATGGATTACCCCGGAACGATGGGAGCGGTACGCGCAGTGGCACGTTACGTCGGACAGATCCTGGCGGAGTCGTAAGTGGCCACGGACTACTACGCCGTTCTCGGCGTGCGCCGCGACGCTTCCCAGGACGAGATCAAGAAGGCATTCCGGCGGCTTGCGCGCGAGCTGCACCCGGATGTGAACCCCGATCCCAAGACGCAAGAGCGTTTCAAGGAGATCAACGCGGCGTACGAGGTGCTCTCGGACCCGCAGAAGAAGCAGGTCTACGACCTCGGCGGTGACCCGCTGTCCTCCTCGGGCGGCGGCGCGGGCGGATTCGGTGCGGGTGGCTTCGGCAACTTCTCCGACATCATGGACGCCTTCTTCGGCCAGAGTCAGCAGCGCGGCCCGCGCTCGCGGACCCGCCGCGGCCAGGACGCCATGATCCGTCTCGACCTGGAACTGGACGAGGCGGCCTTCGGGACCACCAAGGACATCCAGGTCGACACGGCCGTCGTCTGCACGACCTGCTCCGGTGAGGGCGCCGCCCCCGGCACCTCGGCGCAGACGTGTGACATGTGCCGCGGCCGCGGTGAGGTCTCGCAGGTCACCCGGTCCTTCCTGGGCCAGGTCATGACCTCGCGCCCCTGCCCGCAGTGCCAGGGCTTCGGCACCGTCGTCCCGACCCCGTGCCCCGAGTGCGCGGGCGACGGCCGGGTCCGGTCCCGCCGCAGCCTCACGGTCAAGATCCCGGCGGGCGTCGAGAACGGCACCCGCATCCAGCTCGCGGGCGAGGGCGAGGTCGGCCCCGGCGGCGGCCCCGCCGGCGACCTGTACGTGGAGATCCACGAACTGCCGCACTCGACGTTCCAGCGCCGCGGGGACGACCTGCACTGCACGGTCACCATCCCGATGACGGCGGCCTCCCTGGGCACGAAGTGCCCGCTGGAGACGCTGGACGGCCTGGAGGAGATCGACATCCGGCCCGGCACCCAGTCCGGGCAGGCGATCCCGCTGCACGGGCGCGGCGTCACGCACCTGCGCGGCGGCGGGCGCGGCGACCTCATCGTGCACGTCGAGGTCACCACTCCGAACAAGCTGGACGCCCAGCAGGAGGAACTGCTGCGCCAGCTGGCGAAGCTGCGCGGCGAGGAGCGGCCCACGGGCCAGTTCGCGCCGGGTCAGCAGGGCCTGTTCAGCCGCCTGAAGGACGCCTTCAACGGCCGCTGAACGGCCCGCGGGCACGCGTACGAGCCCGGCCCGGGAACACCCCGGCCGGGCTCCGCGCATCCTGCCCGTACAGGGCGCTCCCGGGCCGGATGCGGACTATGCCAGGCGAAAGCCGTGATTCGGTGCGATGAGCGGGACATGGCACGATGCAGTCCATGTCCACCGCACCGAACGGTCTTTCTCCGTACCCGATCGTGCAGGCTCCCATGGCGGGCGGCGCCTCGTGCCCTCCGCTCGCCGCAGCCGTGTGCGAAGCGGGCGGACTGGGCTTTCTGGCCGGCGGGTACAAGACCGCCGACGGCATGTACCAGGAGATCAAGCAGCTGCGCGCCCTCACCCGGCGCCCGTTCGGCGTCAACCTCTTCCTGCCGCAGACCGGCCACGTGGACCCGGCCGCCGTCGAGGCGTACCGGGGCCAGCTGGCCGGCGAGGCCAACTGGTACGGCATCTCCCTCGCCGCCGAGGACATCATGGGCACCTCCGACGACGGCTACGACGCCAAGCTCGCCATCCTCCTGGAGGACCCGGTCCCCGTCGTCTCCTTCACCTTCGGCCGGCCCTCCGGCGCGGCGCTCACCGCGCTGCGCAAGGCCGGCACGTACACCGTCGTCACCGTGACCTCGGTCGAGGAGGCCCGCGGCGCTCAGGAGGTGGGCGCCGACGCGGTCTGCGTCCAGGGCGTGGAAGCCGGCGGCCACCAGGGCACCCACCGCGACGACCCGCAGGCCGACGGCACCGCGGCCGTCGGACTGCTCGCGCTGGTGGCGCAGGTACGGGAATCCGTGGCCCTCCCGATCATCGCGTCGGGCGGCCTGATGCGGGGCTCGCAGGTCGCGGCGCTGCTCGCGGCGGGAGCCGAGTCGGCCCAGCTCGGGACGGCCTTCCTCGCCTGCCCCGAGTCGGGGGCGCATCCGCTGCACAAGAAGGCGCTGACGGACCCGCTCTTCGTACGGACCGAACTGACCCGCGCCTTCTCCGGGCGGCCGGCGAGGGGGTTGGTCAACCGCTTCATGCGCGAGCACGGACCGTATGCCCCGGCCGCCTACCCGCAGGTCCACCACCTGACCTCGGGGCTGCGCAAGGCGGCCGCCGCGGCCGGCGATCCGCAGGGCATGGCCCTGTGGGCCGGCCAGGGGCACCGGCTGGCGCGGACGCTGCCGGCCGGGCAGCTGGTGGAGGTGCTCGCCGCCGAACTGGCCGAAGCACAGAACACGTTGAAGGCAAGGCAGATGAGGAGCGTGTCATGACGGCCCCGGTGTTCGTGGTCGAAGAGGTCCCCGCGGGGACGGAGTTCGTCCTGGACGGCCCCGAGGGCCGGCACGCGGTGTCCGTGAAGCGGCTCAACCCGGGCGAGGAGGTGGTCCTCACGGACGGCCGCGGCCGCTGGGCGCAGGGCGCGGTCAAGGCCGCGGAGGGCAAGGACCGGCTCGTCGTGGCGGTCTCCGGGGTCTTCGAGGAACCCGAACCGGCCGTACGGATCACCGTGGTCCAGGCGCTCCCCAAGGGGGACCGGGGCGAGCTGGCCGTCGAGACCATGACCGAGACCGGCGTCGACGCGATCGTGCCGTGGCAGTCCTCGCGCTGCGTCACCCAGTGGCGCGGCGACCGCGGCGCCAAGTCCCTGGCCAAGTGGCGGTCCACGGCGCGGGAGGCGGGCAAGCAGTCCCGCCGCGTCCGCTTCCCGGAGGTGGCCGAGGCCCTGTCCACCAAGCAGGTCGCCGCCCTGCTGGCCGGCGCCGACCTGGCGATGGTCCTCCACGAGGACCGCGACACCCCCTCGCAGGCCCTGGCCTCGGCGGCCCTGCCCGCGGCGGGCTCCGTCGTCCTGGTGGTCGGCCCGGAGGGCGGGGTCTCCCCGGACGAGCTGGCGGCGTTCGCCGCCGTCGGAGCCCACCCGTACCGGCTGGGCCGCTCGGTCCTGCGCACCTCCACGGCGGGCACCGCCGCGACCGCGGTGCTGCTGGCGCGGACGGGGCGCTGGTCCTGAACGGGCCGGTGGCGCCGGGGCGCCGGCCCTGAACGGGCGCCCGGCGTGACCGGGGCCGGGCTGGATACGATGCCCGGACCGATCACCGTCACGGAAGGCGTACCAATGGCCGGGGAACCGCAGGCCGACTGCCTGTTCTGCAAGATCGCCACGGGGGACATCCCGGCGACCGTCGTCCGGGAGACCGAGACGACCATCGCCTTCCGGGACATCAGCCCGAAGGCGCCCACGCACGTGCTCGTCATTCCCAAGGTCCACTACCCGGACGCCGCCTCGCTCGCCGCCGCCGAGCCGGGCATCGCCGCCGACCTGCTGCGCGAGGCCGGGCAGGTGGCGGCGGACGAGAAGGTCGACGGCCAGGGCTACCGGATCGTCTTCAACACCGGCGCCGGCGCCGGCCAGACCGTCTTCCACGCGCACGCGCACGTCCTCGGCGGGCGCGGCCTCGAGTGGCCCCCCGGATAGACCGTGTCCGCACGAGAGTTCGTGGTGCTGGGCACCGCCAGCCAGGTGCCCACCCGCCACCGCAACCACAACGGCTACCTGCTGCGCTGGGACGGCGAGGGCATCCTCTTCGACCCGGGCGAGGGCACCCAGCGCCAGATGCTCCGCGCCGGGGTCGCCGCGCACGACATCCACCGGATCTGCGTCACGCACTTCCACGGCGACCACAGCCTCGGGCTGGCCGGGGTGATCCAGCGCATCAACCTGGACCGGGTCCCGCACCCGGTCACCGCGCACTACCCGGCCTCGGGGCAGAAGTTCTTCGACCGGCTGCGGTACGCGACGGCCTACCGGGAGACGGTGGACCTGCGCGAGGAGCCGGTGGCACGGGACGGGGTCCTGACGGGTGAGGCCCCGTACACCCTGGAGGCACGGCTGCTCTCGCACCCGGTGGAGTCCTTCGGGTACCGGCTGACCGAGCCGGACGGGCGCCGCATGGTGCCGGAGCTGCTCGCGCGGCACGGCGTCAAGGGGCCCGACGTGGGCCGGATCCAGCGGGACGGGCGCCTCGGCGAGGTCACCCTGGACGAGGTCAGCGAGGCCAGGCCCGGGCAGCGGTTCGCCTTCGTCATGGACACCAGGCTGTGCGACGGGGTGACGGAGCTCGCCGACGGCTGCGACATGCTGGTGATCGAGTCGACCTTCCTCGACGAGGACGTCCGGCTGGCGGTCGACCACGGCCACCTCACCGCGGGCCAGGCGGCCGGTGTGGCGCGTGAGGCGGGCGTACGGCACCTGGTGCTGACGCACTTCTCGCAGCGGTACCCGGACCCCTCGGAGTTCGAACGGCAGGCCCGGGCCGCGGGGTTCGAGGGGGAGCTGACGGTGGCGGCGGACCTGATCCGCGTACCGGTCCCCAAGCGGGCGCCTTAGCCCTGGCGAAGCGTCGCGCTCCACGCCCCGGCCCCCAGCTCCGCGGCGCCCACCCGCGCCGCCGCGCCCGACGGAGCACCCACACCGGCCGCCAGGACCGCCGCCGTCAGCCCGAGCGGGCCCGCGCCCAGCGCCACGGCGAAGGCCACGCCGAGGGTGACCTCCGACAGCCCGGCCTGCCGGCCACCGCGAGCAGCAGCCCGGTCCGGGCGGCCGGGCGCGGCCCGTGGGCCACGAGGGGCCAGACGGCGGAGGGCGCGGAGGCGCGGTGCTGCACGGGTGTGCCGGGAGGTGCGTGGGAGGCGCCGCAGAGTGAGCGGGGCCCCTGTCTATCAAGGGGCCGGAGTTGAGGAGAAGAGCCTTCCTGTGGTGATCTGCGCCACACTGGGTTTTGCTGCTGTCCGGCACGGGCAGGGCTGGCAGCTTTCCACTGAACGCCCGCACGCAGAAACGACCCTTCCAGAACAACGGGGAGCACACCGTGACCAGTCGGGACAGCTTCGACAGCCTCTCAGCCGCCGTGGATCCGCTCGGTCCGGTGCGCGACCCCGAGGAACCCGGCTGCGACGTCTTCCTGACCGGAACCGTCTTCCTCGACATCATCTTCACCGGCCTCGACTCGGCCCCGGTGCGCGGTACGGAGTCCTGGGCGCGCGGCATGGGTTCCAGCCCCGGCGGCGTCGCCAACATGGCGACCGCCCTCGCCCGGCTCGGCCTGCGCACCTCGCTGGCCGCGGCGTTCGGGGACGACCACTACGGCGAGTACTGCTGGGACGCGCTCGAACAGGGCGAGGCCATCGACCTGTCGATGTCCCGGACCGTCCCCGGCTGGCACAGCCCGGTCACGGTCTCGATGGCCTACGAGGGCGAGCGCACGATGGTCTCGCACGGCCACGAGGCCCCGCCGCCGGCCGGCCCCGGCCCCTTCCCCCAGTGCCCGCCGAGGGCCCGCGCGGCCGTGGCCTCGCTGGGACCGGGCCACGGCGAGGGATGGATCGGCGAGGCCGCGCGGCGCGGCTCGCGGGTCTTCGCGGACGTGGGCTGGGACGAGAGCGGCCGCTGGGACCTGGGGGCACTGGCCGACCTGGAGCACTGCGAAGCCTTCCTGCCGAACGCGGGCGAGGCGATGCGCTACACGCGGACCGACTGCCCGCGGGCGGCGGCCCGGGCGCTCGCCGAGAAGGTGCCGATCGCGGTGGTGACGATGGGCGCGGAGGGCTCGTACGCCGTGGACGGCCGCACCGGGGAGACCGCCCAGGTCCCGGGGATCGCGGTCGAGGCGCTGGACCCGACGGGAGCCGGGGACGTGTACGTGGCGGGCTTCGTCACCGGGACCCTGGCGGGCTGGCCGCTGGCGGACCGGCTGGCCTTCGCCGGGCTGACGGCGGCGCTGTCGGTCCAGGAGTTCGGCGGCTCCCTGTCGGCCCCCGGCTGGCCGGAGGTCGCCCACTGGTGGCACGCCGCGCCGGACGGGCTGCGCGGCCGGTACGCGTTCCTGGACGAGCTGATGCCGCCGGGCTCGACCCCGGCGGCGCGGCGCCGCGCGGTGCCGACGATCGGCTTCCGGCACTCCGCGTAGGCCGTGCCGCCGAGGTCCCCTCCGGCCGGCGGGGCTCGCCCGCGGGAGGCCCGGCCGGCCGCCGCTCCCGGCCCCGGAGCCGGGACCGCGGGGGTGCGCCCGGTTCCGGCGGCCCCGGCGGGCGTAAAACCCCTCGGGGAAGGCGGGCCGGAGACGTAGGCTTGGTAGTCCGAGGCCGTCGATCGGCGCGGCCCCCCAGCGGGAGGTATGTGCAGGCCACAGTGCCGGCCCATGACTCAGACACCGACATCCCACACCCCGGCGCCGGGCCAGGCGCGCGCCCACTTCACCGTTCCCGCGACGCACCCGATGGTCACGGTGCTCGGTTCGGGAGACGTCCTGTTGCGCGTGATCGAGAGGGCCTTCCCGAAGGCCGACATCCACGTGCGGGGCAACCAGGTCAGCGCGATCGGCGACGCGGCGGAAGTCGCCCTGATCCAGCGCCTGTTCGACGAGATGATGCTGGTGCTCCGCACCGGGCAGCCGATGACGGAGGACGCAGTGGAACGCTCGATCGGCATGCTCAAGGCGAGCACCAACGGCAAGGGCGGCTCCGAGGAGACGCCCGCCGAGGTCCTCACCCAGAACATCCTCTCCAGTCGCGGCCGCACCATCCGCCCCAAGACCCTCAACCAGAAGCGGTACGTCGACGCGATCGACAAGAACACGATCGTCTTCGGCATCGGCCCCGCCGGTACCGGAAAGACCTACCTCGCGATGGCCAAGGCCGTCCAGGCGCTCCAGTCCAAGCAGGTCAGCCGGATCATCCTGACCCGGCCCGCCGTCGAGGCCGGGGAGCGGCTCGGCTTCCTGCCGGGCACCCTCTTCGACAAGATCGACCCGTACCTGCGCCCGCTCTACGACGCGCTGCACGACATGATCGACCCCGACTCGATCCCGCGCCTGATGGCCGCGGGCACGATCGAGGTGGCGCCCCTGGCCTATATGAGGGGTCGCGCCCAGCCGGTCTTCACGAAGGTGCTGACGCCGGACGGCTGGCGCCCGATCGGTGATCTCGAGGTGGGCGACCTCGTGGTTGGTTCGAACGGTGAACCGACCCCGGTCCTCGGCGTCTACCCGCAGGGCGAGCGGGACATCTACCGCGTCACGGCCCAGGACGGCTCCTGGACCCTGTGCTGCGGCGAGCACCTGTGGACGGTCAGGACGCGGGACGACCAGCGTCGGGACAAGCCGTGGCGGGTCCTGGAGACCCAGGAGATGATCGGCAAGCTGAGGGCGGCGCACGCCCGGAGATACGAGCTGCCGCTGCTGACCGCACCGGTCGCGCTTCCGGAGCGCGAGGTTCCCATGGACCCCTACGCGCTGGGGCTCCTTCTGGGCGACGGGTGCATCACCGGCTCCACGACGCCGTCGTTCTCCACCGAGGACGAGGAACTCGTCAGCGCCCTGGTGGCGGCGCTTCCCGGTGGTGCCGCGCGGCACAGGGGCGGTCCCGACTACGTCCTGAACCCTGTGAAAGCGCCCGGTGACAGGGTCACCCTGGCGAATCCGGTCACGCGGGTCATGCGCGAGCCGGACCTCCTCGGCAGCCGGTCGCACTCCAGGTTCGTGCCGGACGAGTACATGTTCAACGCGGCCGAGATCCGTCTCGCCGTACTTCAGGGCCTGCTCGACTCCGACGGTGGACCCGTCACCCGGCGGGACCGTTCCTGCCGGATCCAGTACTCCACGGCGTCGATCGTCCTGCGCGACGACGTGATCGCCCTCGTGCAGTCACTCGGCGGTGTGGCGTACACCCGGCGTCGCAGGGCGGAGGGCCGGGTTCAGGGCACTGCTCTCGCCCCCCATCGATACGACGCGCACGTCGTCGACATCCGGCTCCCCGAGGGCATCGAGCCCTTCCGCCTCACCCGCAAGCGCGATGCGTACCACGCGGCCGGAGGTGGCGGGCGCCCGATGCGGTTCATCGACTCCATCGAGCCCGCGGGTCGCGAGGAGGCCGTGTGCATCCAAGTGGCGGCTGAGGACTCGCTCTACGTCACGCAGGACTACCTGCTGACGCACAACACCCTCAATGAGGCGTTCGTCGTCCTCGACGAGGCACAGAACACCACCACCGAGCAGATGAAGATGTTCCTGACCCGCCTCGGCTTCGAATCGAAGATCGTCGTCACCGGTGACGTGACGCAGGTCGACCTCCCCGGCGGGGCCAAGAGCGGGCTGCGGCAGGTGCAGGACATCCTGGAGGGCGTGCCCGACATCCACTTCTCGAGGCTCACCTCCGAGGATGTCGTCCGGCACAAGCTGGTCGGCCGTATCGTCGACGCGTACGAGCAGTACGACGAGACCCGGCCGGCCCCGGACGGCCATCAGCGGAAGTAGAACCCAGCGCACCATGTCGATCGACGTCAACAACGAGTCCGGAACCGAGGTCGACGAGCGGGCGATCCTCGACATCGCCCGCTACGCGCTCACCCGGATGCGGATCCACCCGCTCTCCGAGCTCTCCGTCATCGTGATCGACGAGGGGGCGATGGAGCAGCTCCACATCCAGTGGATGGACCTGCCCGGACCCACCGACGTCATGTCCTTCCCGATGGACGAGCTCCGTCCGCCGACGAAGGACGACGAGGAGCCCCCGCAGGGGCTCCTCGGTGACATCGTGCTCTGCCCCGAGGTCGCCAAGAAGCAGGGCGAGGACGCCCCGACGCAGCACTCCATGGACGAGGAGCTCCAGCTCCTGACCGTCCACGGGGTGCTGCACCTGCTCGGGTACGACCACGAGGAGCCGGACGAGAAGGCCGAGATGTTCGGCCTCCAGGCGGCCATCGTCGACGGCTGGCGCGGTGAGCGCGGAGTGACCGGTCCGTCGCCGGCCCCGACCGTCTCGTGAACGCCGCCCAGCTCATCACCGGCGCGGTCCTCCTGGTGGTCGTGGCCTGGTTCGCGGCGTGCGCCGAGTCCGGGATCGCCCGGATCTCCAGCTTCCGAGCCGACCAGGCCGTACGCGAGGGCCGACGCGGCAGCGCGAAGCTCGCCCAGGTCTCCGCCGACCCCACCCGCTACGTCAACGTGGCGCTGCTGGTCCGCGTCACCTGCGAGATGGCTGCGGGCGTGCTCGTCACGTACGTCTGCCTCGACGAGTTCGGGGAGAACTGGACCGCGCTGTTCGTGGCCATCGCCGTGATGGTGCTGGTCTCGTACGTCGCCGTCGGCGTCTCGCCCCGTACGATCGGCCGCCAGCACCCGCTGAACACCGCGACGGCGGCGGCGTACGTGCTCGTGCCGCTCGCGCGGATCATGGGTCCGATCCCGCAGCTGCTCATCCTCATCGGCAACGCGCTCACGCCCGGGAAGGGCTTCCGCAAGGGGCCGTTCGCCTCCGAGGCCGAGCTGCGGGCGATGGTGGACCTGGCGGAGAAGGAGTCGCTGATCGAGGACGACGAGCGCCGGATGGTGCACCAGGTCTTCGAGCTCGGCGACACCCTGGTGCGCGAGGTGATGGTGCCGCGCACCGACCTGATCTGCATCGAGCGGTACAAGACGATCCGTCAGGCGACCACGCTCGCGCTGCGGTCGGGCTTCTCGCGCATACCGGTCACCGGGGAGAACGAGGACGACATCGTCGGGATCGTGTACCTGAAGGACCTCGTCCGCAAGACGCACGTCAGCCGGGAGGCGGAGTCCGACCTCGTGTCCACGGTGATGCGGCCCGCCCTCTTCGTGCCCGACACGAAGAACGCGGGCGACCTGCTCCGCGAGATGCAGTCGGTGCGCAACCACGTGGCCGTCGTCATCGACGAGTACGGCGGCACCGCCGGCATCGTCACCATCGAGGACATCCTCGAGGAGATCGTCGGCGAGATCACCGACGAGTACGACCGCGAGATCCCGCCGGTCGAGGACCTGGGCGAGGACAGCTACCGCGTCACGGCGCGTCTGGACATCACCGACCTCGGCGAGCTGTTCAAGGTCGAGGCCTTCGACGACGAGGACGTGGAGACGGTCGGCGGGCTGCTCGCCAAGGCGCTCGGCCGGGTGCCGATCGCGGGCGCCTCGGCGCTGGTGGAGCTGCCGGACGGGCGTCCGCTGCGGCTGACGGCCGAGTCCCCGGCCGGCCGCCGGAACAAGATCGTGACCGTGCTGGTCGAACCGGTCGCCCCGGCGGCGGCCGAGGGCGAGGAGGGCGAATGACCCCGGAACGGCTGCGTGCCCTCTGCCTCGGTTTCAACGCGGCGGTGGAGGAGTTCCCCTTCACCCCGGAAACCTCGGTGTTCAAGGTGCTGGGCAAGGTGTTCGCGCTCTCCGCGCTGGACGGCGAGCCGCTGAAGGTCAACCTCAAGTGCGAGCCCGAGCTCGCGGTGCGGCTGCGCGAGGAGCACGAGGCGATCGTGCCCGGCTACCACATGAACAAGCGGCACTGGAACACCGTGACGGTGGGCGGGCCGGGCGGGCTGCCGGACGCCCTGGTGCGGGAGCTGGTCGAGGACTCGTACGACCTCGTGGTCGCGGGCCTGCCGAAGGCGGAGCGGCTGCGGCTCGACCGCCCCTGACCCGGTCGCCGGGCGGGGTGGGGCGCCGCGCCGCGGCGGTGCGTGGCGCGGCCCCGCCCGGGCGCCCGGTCCGCGGGCTCCCTATGCTTCCGCCCATGACCGACAGCACCGGGATCGACCCCGAGGACAGCAAGATCATCACGCTGGCGCGCAGCGCCCGGGCCCGCAACGGCGTGCCCGAGGGGGCGGCGGTGCGCGACGAGACGGGCCGCACCTACGTCGCCGGGACGGTGGAGCTGGACTCCCTGAAGCTCAGCGCCCTGCAGACGGCCGTCGCGATGGCCGTGGCCAGCGGGGCGCGGTCCCTGGAGGCCGCCGCCGTGGTCAGCGCGGCCGACGCCCCCGCCGACGCCGACCGCGCGGCCGTCCGTGACCTGGGCGGGCCGGACACCCCGGTCCTGCTGGCCGCCCCGGACGGCACCCTGAAGTCCAGCACCCCGGCCGGCTGACACCCGTACGCCCGTCGGCGGCCGCCCCGGCTCAGGCCCCCGGCTCAGGCCGGGGCGGGCAGCGGCGGCGCGGGCCGCGCGGGTGACCGGCGGATGACCATCGCCATCAGCGCGGCCATGGCGCACAGCGCCCCCGACGCGTACCAGACGACGTCGTACGAGCCGAAGGCGTCCCGCGCCAGGCCGCCCAGGAAGGCCACCACGGCCGCTCCCACCTGGTGCGAGGCCAGTACCCAGCCGAAGACGATCGCGCTGTCGTCGCCGTAGTGCTCGCGGCACAGCGCGATGGTCGGCGGGACGGTCGCGACCCAGTCCAGGCCGTAGAACACGATGAAGAAGAGCAGCGGGGGCTGGACCGACGGGGCCAGCAGCATCGGCAGGAACAGCAGCGACACCCCGCGCAGGGCGTAGTAGACGGCCAGCAGGCGCCGGGCCTCGAAGCGGTCCGTGAACCAGCCCGAGGCGATCGTGCCGACGACGTCGAACACGCCGATCACCGCCAGCAGCCCCGCCGCGGCCGTCACCGGCATGCCGTGGTCGTGGGCGGCCGGTACGAAGTGGGTGCGCACCAGGCCGTTCGTCGAGGCCCCGCAGATGGCGAAGGTACCGGCCAGCAGCCAGAAGGGGCCCGTGCGCGCGGCCTTGAACAGCACCGTCACCGCCCGGCGCGCGGCCCCCGGGACGGGGGCGGGCTTGGCGGTGTACGCGCCCCCGTACGGGGCGAGGCCCACGTCCGCCGGATGGTCGCGCAGCAGAAGCCATACGAACGGGACGGTGGCCGTGGCCGCCAGCGAGACGGTCACCGCGGCCGGGCGCCACCCGTGGTGCTCCACCAGCCAGGCCAGCAGCGGCAGGAAGATCAGCTGGCCGGAGGCGCCTGCGGCGGTCAGGACGCCGGTGACCAGCCCGCGCCGGGCCGTGAACCAGCGGTTCGTCACCGTCGCGGCGAAGGCCAGCGCCATCGAGCCGCTGCCCAGCCCCACCAGAACGCCCCAGAACAGCACCAGTTGCCAGGACGCGGTCATCCACACGGTGGCGAGCGAGCCGCCGGATATGACGAGCAGGGCCACCGCGACGACCCGGCGGATGCCGAAGCGGTCCATCAGGGCGGCGGCGAAGGGCGCGGTGAGCCCGTACAGGGCGAGGTTCACCGAGACGGCGAAGGCGATGGTGCCGCGGGACCAGTCGAACTCGCCGTGCAGCGGCTCGATGAGCAGTCCGGGCAGGGAGGCGAACCCGGCGGCCCCGATGATCGTCACGAAGGCGACGGCCGCGACGAACCACGCGCGGTGGACCCGTCCGGCCGGGCGCGGGGCGGGCGGGGTGGCCGTGGAGGCGGGGGCTGTCTGTGTCACGGGGCCAGCATCCGGCCCGCGGGCATCCGGCCGACAGTGGCCTGACTGTCATGCTTCGCTACGATCGGGCCATGACCGCCATGGAGTCGCAGGTGCAGCCTCAGTCGTCGCAGCAGTCCTCGTCGCTGCCGCTGCCGCTGCCGGAGTCGCTGCCGCTGCCGCAGCCGCACCGGGTCGTCGTACTCGCCCTCGCCGGACTGCTGCCCTTCGAACTCGGCATCCCGCACCGGATCTTCGGGCGGGCGAAGGACCCCGCCGGGCGGCCGCTCTACGAGATCCTCACCTGCGGGCTCACCCCGGGGCCGGTGCGCACCGACGCCGACTTCGCCGTCCACGTCGAGCACGGCCCCGGACTGCTGGCCACGGCCGACACAGTGGTGGTGCCCGCCTCGTACGAGCTGGGGCCGGTCTACGACCAGGGCCGGCTGAGCCCGGAGCTGGCCGCCGCCCTCGCGCACATCCGCCCCGGCACCCGGCTCGTCTCCATCTGCACCGGCGGGTACGTGCTGGCCGCCGCCGGCTACCTCGACGGCCGCCCGGCCACCACCCACTGGGCCTCCGCCGAGCACTTCCAGCGGCTCTTCCCGGCCGTACGGGTGGACCCCGGGGTGCTCTACACCGACGACGGGGACGTGCTGACCTCGGCCGGGGTCGCCGCCGGGATCGACCTGTGCGTGCACATCGTGCGCCGCGACCACGGGGCGGCCGTCGCGAACGAGGTGGCGCGGCGCACCGTCGTACCGCCCCACCGGGAGGGCGGCCAGGCCCAGTTCATCGAGCGCCCGGTGCCCGAGCCGCAGCTCGCGAGCACCACCGCGGCGCGGGCGTGGGTGCTGGACCGGCTGCACGAGCCGCTGCGCCTGAGCGACCTGGCCCGGCAGGAGGCCATGTCGGTACGGACCTTCACGCGCCGCTTCCGTGAGGAGTCGGGGATCAGCCCCGGGCAGTGGATCACCGGGCAGCGGGTGGAGCGGGCCCGGCTGCTGCTGGAGCGGACGGACCTGCCGGTGGAGCAGGTGGCGCGGGAGACGGGCTTCGGGACGGCCCAGTCGCTGCGCAAGCACGTGCAGGCGGTGCTGGGGGTGAGCCCGACGGCGTACCGGCGCACCTTCCGCGAAGGCGGCGGGGCCGGGGCCGTCGTACGGGCATCCTGACATCTCCTGATGGGCCATCAGTTGATGCCGGGCCCGCGCATTGACTTCTGCCGCCCCCCGCTCGTCAATGGCCCCCTGTCGGCGGGACGGAACCCAGGGGGCGGGCAGTGCGAACAGGGGCGCGGAACCGGAGATGGCCGGCGGCCGTCGGCATGGCCGTGCTCGCCGCGGCGACCGGGGGAGCGCTCGGCGCGCCCGCCGCCGCCGAGGGGGAGCCCCCCGCGGACCGGGTGCCGGGCCAGGTGGACTTCCCGACCCGGTGCGCGCCGCCGCAGGAGGCCGGACTCCCGCCCGCCGAAGGCCCCACCACCGCCCGGATCACCGTCGACGACCCGGCGCCGCGGGTCGGCGACACCGTCACCGTGACCTACCAGGTGACCCGGACCCCCGCCGCGAGCCCGGTGGGCGCCGGGCTCCCCGCCGACGTGGTGACCCCGACCGGGCGGATCCTGCTGGCCGGCGCGCAGAGCGGGGAGGTCACCGTCGTGGGGGCCGAGCGCAACGACCCCGTCGGGGCGGGCGAGCCGCTCCCGCCCGTCGCCATGACCGGCACCTTCACCGTCACCGCCCCCGGCGAGATCACCCTCGCCCCGGGCGGCTACACCCTGCACACCAGCCACCTCATGGATCTCGACACCGTGTGCACGGCCACCGGTACCCCCGTCTCCGCGCGCCTCGCCTCGACCGCGCTGCCCACGGCCAACCTGCGCAGCGTCTTCCTCGGCGCCGCCCACGGGAGGCCGGGCGCCGCCGTCGAGGTCACCGCCGCCGGATTCCCGCCGGGCACGTCCGTGACGGTGGCCGGCCGTGCGGGAGCCGCCGATACCGCCGACCGGGTCACCGCCACCGCCGACGACCGGGGCATGGTGGTGGCCCGGCTGCCCGTCACCGACCGGGCCACCACCGGCGTCGTCGCGTACGAGGGGCCGGCCTGGTCGGCGGGGCTCGGGTCGGGGCCGGCCGCGTACGCCGTCATCGACGCGGCCCCGCCGCCCCCGGGCGCCCGGAAGGTCACGGCCACCGTCGAGCCCGGCGCGCTCGGCATGACCCAGGCCGGTGGGGACATCGTCCTGGGCGCGGTGCCGTACGGCGACGGCGGCGCCGCCCCCGGCCGGATCGGCACGGTCACCGTCAAGGACGCCCGCGGCGGCCCGGCCGGCTGGTCCCTGACCGGCAAGGTCACCGACTTCACCGGCCCGGGCGGCGTCCGCATCCCGGGCGCCTCCCTCTCCTGGACCCCGTCCTGCACCGCCGCGCCCGGCAGCCCCAGCCCCTGTACGCCGGGCAGCGCGGGCCCGGTCGGCCCCGACGGGGCGGTGCTGGCCTCGACCCCGGACGCGGCCGCGGTGGGCGGTGACTTCACGGTGGACGCCGCCGTCACCCTCCAGGTGCCCCCGTACACCCCGCCGGGCGCGTACACGGCGGTCCTCACCCTCACCCTGTCGTGACCGCCGGGCCGTCGCTGCCGTCAGCGCCGTCGGCGGCACCTTCGCCGCCGCCCTCGCGCGGCCCCGCCGTGCGGGCGCTGCTGCTCGGCGTCCTCGCCCTGGCCGCCTTCCTGCTGGGGACCCCCGGGACGGCCGCGGCCGCAGACAACGGGCAGTGGTCCGTGCTCCCCGCCGCCACCGCCGTCGGCCAGCGCCCGTACTTCTACCTCGCCGCCGCACCCGGCGGCGCCGCCGCGGACTCCGTCACCATCGCCAACCGCACCGACCGCCCCCGCACCTTGCGCCTCTACGCCGCCGACGCCTACAACACCGCCCGCGACGGCGGCTTCGCCCTGCGCGGCCCCGACGAACCGCGCCGGGCCACCGCCGCCTGGGCCAGGCTCGACCGGGAGCGGGTCACCGTGCCCGCCCGCTCGGCCGTGAGCGTCGGCTTCACCGTGACCGTCCCCGACCGGGCCGAACCGGGGGACCACCCCGGCGCCATCGTGGCCCTGGAGGAGCGGCCCGACGCCGTCACCGACCGGGGGATCGGCGTACGGCAGGCCGTCGCCGCGCGGCTCTACCTGCGGGTGACCGGCCCGACCGCCCCCGCCCTCGCCGTCCAGGGGGTCACCGTCAGCGGCCGGGGCTCCCGCGCGGAGGTCGCGTACACGCTCCGCAACACCGGCAACGTCACGCTGCGCCCGAGCGTCACCCTCACCGCCACCGGCGCGCTCGGCCGCACCCTGCTCGCGCGCGGGCCCGCCGGGGTGCCGGCCGAGCTGCTGCCGGGTCAGGAAGTCCGGCTTCGCGCCCCTTGGGCGGACCCGCCCGGCGCGGAATGGGCCGCGGTGACCGTACGGGCCGCGGCCGACGGAACCACAGCTCAGGGCCGTGCCGACCACGCCGCGCACCCCCTTCTCGCGCCCCTGCTCGCGGGCGTGAGCACCCTCGCGGCCGCGGCCTGGTCGGCGCTGGGAGCGGCATCGGGGAGAATGGCCCGTATGAGCGATCGTTCCCCCGAGTCCACCAGCCCGCACCGTGCGGGCTTCGCCTGCTTCGTCGGACGCCCCAACGCGGGCAAGTCGACCCTCACCAACGCACTCGTGGGCACCAAGGTCGCGATCACCTCCAACCGGCCGCAGACCACCCGCCACACCGTCCGCGGCATCGTGCACCGCCCCGACGCGCAGCTCGTCCTCGTCGACACCCCGGGGCTGCACAAGCCGCGCACCCTGCTCGGCGAGCGCCTCAACGACGTCGTCCGCGCCACCTGGTCCGAGGTCGACGTCATCGGCTTCTGCCTGCCGGCCGACCAGAAGCTCGGCCCCGGCGACAAGTTCATCGCGAAGGAGCTCGCGGGGATCAAGAAGACCCCCAAGATCGCCATCGTGACCAAGACCGACCTGGTCGAGTCCAAGCAGCTCGCCGAGCAGCTCCTCGCCATCCACCAGCTCGGCGCCGAGCTGGGCTTCGAGTGGGCCGAGATCGTGCCCGTCTCCGCGGTCGACGGCACCCAGGTCCAGCTGCTGGCCGACCTGATCGCGCCGCTGCTGCCCGTGAGCCCGCCGCTGTACCCGGAGGGCGACCTCACCGACGAGCCCGAGATGGTGATGGTCGCCGAGCTGATCCGCGAGGCCGCGCTGGAGGGTGTGCGCGACGAGCTCCCGCACTCCATCGCCGTGGTCGTAGAGGAGATGATCCCGCGCGAGAACCGCCCCGCCGACCGGCCGCTGCTCGACATCCACGCGAACGTCTACATCGAGCGGCCGAGCCAGAAGGGCATCATCATCGGCCCGAAGGGCGCCCGCCTGAAGGAGGTCGGGATGAAGTCGCGCAAGCACATCGAGGCGCTGCTCGGCACCCCGGTCTTCCTCGACCTGCACGTGAAGGTCGCCAAGGACTGGCAGCGCGACCCCAAGCAGCTCCGCAAGCTCGGTTTCTGACGGACCCCGGCTGACGGACCCCGGCTGACGGACCCAGACAGCCCCTGCCCGGCCGGGCAGGGGCTGTCGGCGTTGTCGGCGTTGTCGGGCTGCCGGAGGGGACCGGCGGGGAGGCGCCCCGGTCGGCGTCAGCGCAGCCGGCGGACCTTGACCGCGTTGTCCGTGCGGGTCCCGGTCGTGCCGTCGGGCTGGACCTGGATCCGCTCGTGGTCCTCGGCCACCAGCACCTCCCAGTCCCCCCCGGGCAGCTCCAGCTGCTCCACGACCTCGCCGGGCGTCGGGAAGTGCACCTCCGGGTGCGGGTTCTCCTGCCAGGGGGCCCAGCCGCCGTGGCCGACGATCAGCAGGGTCCCGCCGGGGGCCACCGCGGCCGCCGCGGTGCGCAGGATCCGCTCGCGCGGGAACTCCCCGTACGTGTGCAGGAAGCACGCCGACACCAGGTCGAACTCCCCGGCCGGGAACGACTCGGCCAGGTCGTGCCGCTGCCACTCCACGAGGTCGCCGACCCCCGCCTCGGCGGCATGCCCGGCCGCGCGCTCCAGCGCCACGCCGGAGATGTCCGTGCCGGTGACCCGCCAGCCGCGCCGGGCCAGCCAGATGGCGTCGCCGCCCTCGCCGGAGCCGAGGTCCAGGGCCCGGCCGGGGGGCAGCTGTGACGTCTCCCGGACCAGGGCGGCGTTGGCCTCGCCGCTCCAGATCCGGTCGCTCTCGCTGTACCGGCCGTCCCAGTACCGCTCCCCGCCCTCGTCGACCTGCTCGTGCTGCTGGTGCTGCTCGTGCCGTGCGTGTTCGGCGGGCGGCTGCGGCTGCTGGTGCTGGTGCTGTGCGGACACGGGATCACTCCTCGACCGGTGGCTGTGCGGACACCTCCGATGCTCCGCCCGCCCCGCCCACGCGGGCAAACCCCGTTGCCGTTCCGGCAAACTATCCGTCCTGCGGCTCCGCGATCAGCGCCGTCGCCACCCTGCGGAAGCCGATGCGGCCGTACATGCGGGCCACGTCCTCGTCGCCCGCCGAGAGGAAGACCGTACGGGCCCCCCGCTCGCGGGCCGTCGCGACGAGCGCCGCCGTGACCCCGAGGGCCAGGCCCTGGCGGCGGGCCGACGGCAGCGTGCCCACGCCGACCACCTCGGCCACCTCGCCCACCGGGTTGTACTGCCCCGCGCACAGGACGACGCCGTCCCGGACGGCCGCCGCCAGCGCCGTACGGCCCGAGGCGATCATGCCCGCGACGCGCTCCCGGCCGGCGTCCGCCGCCGGATCGGCCAGCGCGGCGGCCAGTTCGGCGGGACCGGCCGCGCCCACCGCCGTGCCCGGAGCCGCGAAGGCCAGGGACGGGACGGCCACGGCCGCCGCCAGCAGCGGGTCGTCCGCGCCGAGCAGCCGTACCTCCGGGTGCGCGGGCGTCCGTACCGCGTCCGGGTCCAGCACCATCAGCGGGTGCGCGTGGACGTGCAGCCCCGCCCCCTCCACCGCCGCGCGGAGCGAGGGGGTGGTCTCGGCCACCCACTCCAGGGCCTCGGGGACCCCCAGCTCGCGCTGCCGGGCCACCACCCGCCGTACGTCGGCGGCGGTCGCGTCGGGGCCGCCGAGCGCGGGCCGCGCGTAGTACGGCCAGCCCGCGCCCTCCTGTACGAACAGGGTCAGCGGTCCGAAGTCCTCGGCCCGGGCCCCGCCTTCGCGGGGCACCGTGTCGTAGTACCGCTCCAGCTCGGACAGCGTCGTGTCGTCGATCACCCGGTTGCTCATCCGGTCATCCAAGCAAAGCGGCCGTGCTCAGGCACCTTCTTTCAGGACGCGCGAGACCAGCGCCCGCTGCGCGTCGGAGAGGTGCGGGTCGCGGAACGACATCGTCCGCCCGTCCACGGTGACCGTGTACGAGAACCCGTCCCGCACGCCGCCCGCCGGGTCCGCCGGATCGCAGGGCGGCCCGGGCCGCAGCGCCCGCAGGGCCAGGGCCCGCCACTCGTCCTCGTCCGGCCGTCCGGAGGTGTCCACCTCGCCCCGCCGCTCGATGCCCGCGAAGCCGCCCGTCCGCACCACTGAGATCCGCATGTCCCGTCTCCTACCCCAGCCCGACGGCGGACCACGCCTTCTGGAGCGCCTGGTGCTCCGCGCCGCCCTCTCCGTACCGGGCGACGGCGGCCGCGGCCGTCACCCGGGCGAAGTCCCGGAAGTCGGCGTCCGTGGCGAGTTCCCCGCCGGTCAGGGCGTCGTACCAGATCTGCCCGGCCCGCTCCCAAGCCTTGCCGCCCAGCTCGCTCGCCACGATGTAGAAGGCGTGGTTCGGGATGCCGGAGTTGATGTGCACCCCGCCGTTGTCGCGGACGGTGTCGACGTAGTCGTCCATCGTGGCCGGCTGCGGGTCCTTGCCGAGCTCGTCGTCCTCGTACGCCGTCCCGGGGGCCTTCATGGACCGCAGGGCCTGGCCGCGGTCGACGGCGGGCCCCAGCAGCCCGGCGCCGATCAGCCAGTCCGCGCGGTCGGCCGTCTGGTCCAGCGAGTACTGCTTGATGAGGGAGCCGAAGACGTCCGACACGGATTCGTTGAGCGCGCCCGACTGGCCGTGGTACTCCAGGTTCGCCGTGTACTGGGTGACCCCGTGCGCGAGTTCGTGGCCGATGACGTCCACCGACACGGTGAAGTCGACGAAGAGCTCTCCGTCGCCGTCGCCGAAGACCATCTGCGTGCCGTCCCAGAAGGCGTTGTTGTAGTCCTCGCCGTAGTGGACGGTCGCGTCGAGCGGGAGCCCGGCGCCGTCGATCGAGCGGCGCCCGAAGGCGGTCAGGAACAGCTCGTACGTCGCGCCGAGCCCGGCGTACGCGCGATTGACGGTGACGTCCCCGCTGACGGGTCCGCCCTCCTCCCGGACCTTCCGCCCGGGCAGCCGGGTGCGGTGCTGGGCGTCGTACACGGTCCGGTCGGGCCGGTCGGGGGCGGGCGCGGCCGGGGCGGGGGCCGCAGCGCCCCGGACGGTGGTGACCCGGCGGCGGGTGCGCAGGAGGGAGTCGCGTTCGAGGGTGGCCTGCGCGAGATCGGCGAACCGGGGGTTGCGGGACCGGGCGATGCGGTCGAGCAGGTGCGGCGGCACGACCGTGCAGAAGACGGGGTGGCGGTGGGTGGAGGAGGCGTCCATGCTCGGCAATGTGGCAGTGGGTCACGCTTCTGTCACTACCTGCAACCATGATTCATTCGCACGTCTGAACGCGGGCGCACCGGATTGACGGACCCCACGGACTTGAGCCGCACCTTAAGCGGCGTAGCTCACATTTGGTATAAATCGGACTGGTGGGTCTTGCATACTGAAACAGGACCCCCGCGTACCGCGCGGCTCGGCTAGGCTCGGCCCATCATGCGTTTCGGGCTGCTTCTCCTTAGCTGCCGCGGCGAGGGTCTGTAGTCGTAGGCCGGCCCCCTCCCCGCGGAGTTTGGTGTTGCGGTTTTGCGACCGCCCGTCGGCCGTCCCAGCGAACTACACGCGGACACGCGAGGAGCCCAACGCCATGAGCCAGCAGCCTTTTGTCGGTCGCCCCACGCCCATCACGAACGCGACCCACACCCAGCGGCCCTCCGGGATGCCGATCCACAAGTACGGCTTCTACGACCAGGTCGAGATCCCGGACCGCACCTGGCCGAACGTCCGCGTCACCCGGGCCCCCCGCTGGCTGTCGACCGACCTGCGCGACGGCAACCAGTCGCTGATCGACCCGATGACCCCCGCCCGCAAGCGCGAGATGTTCGACCTGCTGGTGCGCATGGGCTACAAGGAGATCGAGGTCGGCTTCCCCTCCTCCGGCGAGACGGACTTCGCCTTCGTGCGCTCCATCATCGAAGAGGGCGCGATCCCGGACGACGTCACCATCTCCGTACTGACCCAGGCCCGCGAGGACCTGATCGAGCGGACCGTGGAGTCCCTGGTCGGCGCCCACCGTGCCACCGTGCACCTGTACAACGCGACCGCCCCGACCTTCCGCCGGGTCGTCTTCCGCGGCTCCAAGGAGCAGATCAAGCAGATCGCCGTCGACGGCACCCGCCTGGTCATGGAGTACGCCGAGAAGCTGCTGGGCCCGGAGACGACCTTCGGCTACCAGTACAGCCCGGAGATCTTCACCGACACCGAGCTGGACTTCGCCCTGGAGGTCTGCGAGGCCGTCTGTGACGTCTGGCAGCCGGGCGAGGGCCGCGAGATCATCCTGAACCTGCCCGCCACGGTCGAGCGCTCCACGCCGTCCACGCACGCCGACCGCTTCGAGTGGATGGCCCGCAACCTGACCCGCCGCGAGCACATCTGCATCTCCGTGCACCCGCACAACGACCGCGGCACCGCCGTCGCCGCCGCCGAACTGGCGCTGATGGCCGGCGCCGACCGCATCGAGGGCTGCCTGTTCGGACAGGGCGAGCGCACCGGCAACGTCGACCTGATCACCCTGGGCATGAACCTGTTCTCCCAGGGCATCGACCCGCAGATCGACTTCTCGCAGATCGACGAGATCCGCCGCACCAGCGAGTACTGCAACCAGATGGAGGTCCACCCGCGCCATCCCTACGCGGGCGACCTGGTCTACACCGCCTTCTCCGGCTCCCACCAGGACGCCATCAAGAAGGGCTTCGACGCGATGGAGGCCGACGCGGCCGCCGCGGGCAAGACCATGGATGACATCGAGTGGGCGGTCCCGTACCTGCCCATCGACCCGAAGGACGTCGGCCGCTCCTACGAGGCCGTCATCCGCGTCAACTCGCAGTCCGGCAAGGGCGGCATCGCCTACGTCCTGAAGAACGACCACAAGCTGGACCTGCCGCGCCGCATGCAGATCGAGTTCTCCCGGATCATCCAGGCCAAGACCGACTCCGAGGGCGGCGAGGTCACGCCGAAGGCGATCTGGTCCGTCTTCCAGGACGAGTACCTGCCCAACCCCGGAAACCCGTGGGGGCGCGTCCAGCTGCGCTCCGGCCAGACCACCACCGACAAGGACGGCACGGACACGCTGACCGTCGAGGCGGTCGTCGACGGCGTCGACACCGTGCTGGACGGCACCGGCAACGGACCGATCTCGGCCTTCTTCGACGCGCTGGCCGGCATCGGCATCGACGCCCGCCTGCTGGACTACACCGAGCACACCATGAGCGAGGGCGCCTCCGCCGTGGCCGCCTCGTACATCGAGTGCGCGATCGACGGCCGCGTCCTGTGGGGCATCGGCATCGACGCCAACACCACCCGCGCCTCCCTGAAGGCGGTCATCTCCGCCGTCAACCGCGCGGGCCGCTGACACTCCCGCGACACGACCCCGCCGCCTCCCCACGGGGGAGGGGCGGGGTTTCCGCCTTTCCAGGGGCCCGGAGCGGCCGGGATACGGGGGCGTGCGCGGGGGCGCAGACCGGCCAAGTCCCCGTCCCGCGCCATGTTGTCTTGTCACACGACTGACGCATCCTCACCGATGTGGCTAGCATCACGCCCACCCGGCGATGTTGCCGGAAGGTTACGGAGGTGCGACGTGCTGCCAGTTCGGGGTGGGGACGGCCGGAAGCTGAGGGTCTGGGGCACCCGTACCGCCTGGAGCACCGTGGGTGACGGGGAGTTCTTCTGCCCCGCCTGCGGTGGGGACCGCAATTACCGCAAGCGAACCGGGCGCCGCCGCTTCGCCGTCCTCGGCGTGCCGCTGCTGCCCCGCGGGCTCGCCGGGCCCGTGGTCGAGTGCCACGCCTGCCGCGAGCGCTTCGACACCGACGTACTGGACCACCTGACCACCACCCGCTTCACGGCCCTGCTGCGCGACGCGGTGCACACCGTGGCGCTGGCCGTGCTGGCCGCGGGCGGGACGGGCTCCCGCAGCGTGCTGGAGGCCGCCGTGTGCGCCGTACGGGCCGCGGGGTTCCAGGACTGCGGGGAAGAGCAGCTGGAGTCCCTCGTGGAGGCCCTGTGCAGCGACGAGGGCCGGCTCGGACTGTACGACGTGCCCGAGTGCTGCGGGGCCGCGCTGTCGATAGAGCTCCACGAGGCGCTGGAACCCCTGGCTCCGCACCTCGCCGGCCCGGGCCGCGAATCGATCCTGTTGCAGGGCGCGCGGATCGCGCTCGCGGACGGCCCGTACATCCCGGCCGAGCGCGAGGTGCTCGCCACGGTGGGCGCGGCGCTGCGGATCGACGCGGACGAGGTGGCCCGGCTGCTGTCGGCGGTACGGGCGCCCTGACGGCCCGCGCCGGGGGCACCCGGCGGGGTCCGGGCGCGGGGTCCGGGCGCGGGGTCTGAGAGCCGGGCCCGGGCTGGGTGCGAGGCGGCCGCCCCGGCTTGATCTTTTCGGTTCCGGCCGCTCTGCGGGCCCCACAGCGGGTCGAAACGGCCTCTTCTGACGTAACGATCCGGCCTCGCGGCACCGCACCGGCCCGGCCCGCTGTCCGTACGACCCGTGGAGGAGATCACTCCGGGCCCGGCGGCGGTGCCCCCGGGGCCCGAGGGAGCGTGCCGCGGGTTTGCTGTGCGGAACGCGGTGGACGCGCGTAGCGGCATGGTGTGGCGCAGGTCACTTCGCAGTCGCGCAGCGGGGCCGGCTGCCGCCCGGACACCCGCCCTTACTCCTGCGCCCCGGCCCTTGGCCATCGGGGGAACCTATGAATCGGGCGCCCCGGAGAGTCAACAGTCTGTAGAAGTCGACGATAGGTGTGAGGACCCCCACAGGCGTTCAATTCCGGTCACACGACGAGACGCCACCGGTAACACCGCGGGGCTTCGATGCACGTGAACTCACCTGACAGCCCTGACGGATCAACGGGTTAGCGACCCACTCCGGCCAGGGATCACCAGAACTCCTCCCCCTCACCTCACCTCTTGAAGGGCAAGGCAGAGATGGCACGTGTCGCCGCCCGGCTTTCCGCCAACGGACAGCAGAGCACGCACCCGGTCGACGAGGTGCTCCCCCTCCCCAAGCTCGCGCTGTACGGCTTCCAGCACGTACTCGCGTTCTACGCTGGCGCGGTGATCGTCCCGATCATCGTCGGCAACGCGCTGAAGCTGAGCCCCGAGCAGCTCGTCTACCTGATCAACGCGGACCTGTTCACCTGCGGCATCGCCTCGATCATCCAGGCCTGGGGCATAGGCCGGGTCGGTGCGCGGCTGCCCCTGATCCAGGGCGTCACCTTCACCGCCGTCTCCCCGATGATCGCGATCGGCCTCGGGGCGGGAGGCGGCACCGCCGCGCTCCTGGTCATCTACGGCGCGGTCATCACCGCCGGCATCGCGACCTTCGCCTTCGCCTGGCTGCCCGCCAAGGCGTTCCGTTCGGTCATGCGGCTCTTCCCGCCGGTCGTCACCGGCACGGTGATCACCGTACTGGGCATCGTCCTGATCCCGGTGGGCCTGGGTGACGCGGCGGGCGGTGTCGGCAGCCCCGACTTCGGCGACCCGAAGCACTTCGCCTACGCGGGCGGCACGATGCTCTTCATCCTCGTCCTGATGAAGATCGGCAAGCCGTTCCTCTCCAGCATCTCCATCCTCCTCGGCCTGGTCGGCGGCACCGCGGTCGCGTTCCTCCTCGGGGACGCGAAGTTCGGCGCCGTCGGCGACTCCGGCTGGATCGGCGTCACGACCCCCTTCCACTTCGGCGTCCCGAAGTTCGAGTGGTTCCCGATCGTGCTGATGCTCATCGTCATGCTGATCACCATGGTCGAGACGACCGGTGACACGTACGCCGTCGGCGAGATCGTCGAGAAGGACATCGACAGTGAGACCGTGGCCCGGGCCTTGCGCGCCGACGGCGCCGCGACCGCGCTCGGCGGCGTCCTCAACTCCTTCCCGTACGTGGCCTTCGCCGAGAACGTCGGCCTGGTGCGGATGACGAAGGTCAAGAGCCGGTTCGTGGTCGTCGCCGCCGGTGTCTTCATGATCGTCCTGGGGCTGCTCCCCAAGGCCGCCGCGATCGTCGCCGCCGTGCCCCACGGGGTCCTCGGCGGGGCCGCGACCGTCATGTTCGGCATGGTCGCGCTGGCCGGCATCCAGACCCTGGGCAAGGTGGACCTCAAGGAGGAGAAGAACGCGCTGATCGTCGGCGTCTCCCTCGCCTTCGCCCTGCTCCCCGCGACCGTCCCGGTGTTCTTCACCCGGCACATGGACGCGGACCTGTCCTCGCTCCTCAACAGCGGCGTCACCCTCGGAGCCACCGCCGCCATCGTTCTCAACCTGATCTTCAACGGCCTGGCCAAGGGCGACGCGCGGTCCGTCCCCCGGGTAGAGCTGCCCGCCCAGGCGGCGGCCCCGGTCCCGGCCCCGGCCGGCCCGGCAGGTGCCGGGACCGAGAAGGCGGACGCCGGGGCCGCCCCACCGGGGGACGCGGGCACCCCCGCCACCTGACCCCTCCCCAGGGGTGCCGGCCCCCTGCCCGGACTCCGGTCCGCGGCGGGGGGCCGGCGTCGTCCGGCCCCGTCCGTGCGCGCGTTCCCGTGCGGGGGGACCGCGGGGGACAATGGGCGCATGAGTCTGTTCCGCGACGACGGCATCGTGCTGCGCACCCAGAAGCTGGGTGAGGCGGACCGCATCATCACGCTGCTCACCCGGGGCCACGGCCGGGTCCGGGCCGTCGCCCGCGGAGTCCGGCGTACGAAGTCCAAGTTCGGGTCCCGGCTGGAACCTTTCTCCCACGCCGACGTGCAGTTCTTCGCCCGCGGCGGCGAGCTGATCGGCCGCAGCCTGCCGCTCTGCACCCAAAGCGAGATCATCGCCCCGTACGGCAACGGCATCGTCACCGACTACGCCCGCTACACCTCCGGCACCGCCATGCTGGAAACCGCCGAGCGGTTCACGGAGAACGAGGGCGAGCCCTCCGTACAGCAGTACCTGCTCCTCGTCGGAGCCCTGCGCACCCTCTCCCGCGGCGAGCACGAGCCGCACCTGATCCTCGACGCCTTCCTGCTGCGCTCCCTCGCCGTCAACGGCTACGCGCCCAGCTTCGAGGACTGCGCCAAGTGCGGCATCCACGGCCCCAACCGGCACTTCTCCGTCGCCGCGGGCGGGGTGATATGCGGCGACTGCCGCGTGCCCGGCAGCGTCGTACCCTCGTCGGAGGCCATCGCCCTGCTCAGCGCGCTGCTGACGGGCGACTGGAAGCACGCTGACGCGTGCGAGCCACGTCATGTGCGGGAGGGCAGCGGGCTGGTCTCGGCCTATTTGCACTGGCATCTGGAGCGCGGGCTACGCTCCCTTCGATACGTCGAGAAATAGGAGCTGGGCACATGGCACGACGCGGGATTCTGGGACGCTCTCGCCGCGAGTACAAGGTTCCCGAGCCGCACCCGTCCGGTGCGCGTCCGCCGAAGATCCCCGGCGAGCTGGTCCCGAACCACGTCGCGGTCGTCATGGACGGCAACGGCCGCTGGGCCAAGGAGCGCGGTCTGCCGCGCACCGAGGGCCACAAGGTCGGTGAGGGCGTCGTGCTCGACGTGCTCAAGGGCTGCCTGGAGATGGGCGTCAAGAACCTCTCCCTGTACGCCTTCTCGACGGAGAACTGGAAGCGCTCGCCCGACGAGGTCCGCTTCCTGATGAACTTCAACCGTGACGTCATCCGCCGCCGCCGCGACGAGATGAACGAGCTGGGCATCCGGATCCGCTGGGTCGGCCGCATGCCGAAGATGTGGAAGTCGGTCGTCCAGGAGCTCCAGGTCGCCCAGGAGCAGACCGTCGACAACGACGCGATGACCCTGTACTTCTGCGTCAACTACGGCGGCCGCGCGGAGATCGCGGACGCGGCGCAGGCGATTGCCCGCGACGTGGCGGCGGGACGGCTCGACCCGTCGAAGGTGAACGAGAAGACCTTCGCGAAGTACATGTACTACCCGGACATGCCGGACGTGGACCTGTTCCTGCGGCCGAGCGGCGAGCAGCGCACCTCCAACTACCTGCTCTGGCAGAGCGCGTACGCCGAGATGGTCTTCCAGGACGTGCTGTGGCCCGACTTCGACCGCCGCAACCTCTGGGCGGCGTGCCTGGAGTACGCCCAGCGCGACCGCCGCTTCGGCGGCGCGCTCCCGAACCAGGCGGAGGGCTCCGCGGGCTGAAGCGCCCGCTGGACCGTCTAGGCTCCACCGTCATGGACATGACTGAATGGGCGGTGGAGCTGCACTACGGCCCGGCCCGCCGCGACGTGCGGGAGGTGCTGCGCTGGCGCGCGGTCCGGGCGCCGGCCGGACGCGGGCAGGCGCTGCTGTGGCTGGTACTGGTTCCCCTGGTGGCGCTCGTACTGATCGTGGTCCAGCACGGGCGGGAGACGAGCCCGGCCGGCCTGGCCTTCGCGGCCGGGGTGGGGTCGGCGCTGGGCGCCCTCTGTCTCGGTCTGGACCTGTACCGGCTCGCACGCCGGATGTACCGCTGGGCGGCGGAGCATCCGGAGTACCGCTGCGTGGTCACCGAACGGGGCATGTCCAACCACCGGCCGGACGGCACGGTGGCCGCGTACGGATGGGACAGGCACCGGGGCTGGACGGAGACCCGGAACCTGTTCGTCTTCGTCTTCGCCAACGGAACCCTGGGCTGGCTCCCGAAGCGGGCGGCCGCGGTCCCCGAGGACATCGACCGGATCCGGGCGGTCCTGGACCGGAACCTGCGCCGGCTCTAGGCGGGAGCGGCCGCGCAGTCCGCGCAGGTGCCGAAGATCTCCACCGTGTGGGCGACGTTCACGTAGCCGTGCTCGGCCGCGATCGACTCCGCCCACTTCTCCACGGCCGGACCCTCCACCTCGACCGCCTTGCCGCACGTGCGGCAGACCAGGTGGTGGTGGTGGTCCCCGGTGGAGCAGCGCCGGTAGACCGACTCGCCGTCGCTGGTGCGCAGGACGTCGACCTCGCCGGCGTCCGCGAGGGACTGGAGGGTGCGGTAGACGGTGGTCAGGCCCACGGAGTCGCCACGGTGCTTGAGCATGTCGTGGAGTTCCTGGGCGCTGCGGAACTCGTCCACTCCGTCCAGCGCCGCCGCCACGGCGGCCCGCTGCCGGGTGGACCGTCCTCGTACTGGCGCGGTGTTCATCTCGCCAGGCGCAGTCGCCACCGGTTCCTCCTCGTATCGGCCTCGGGCGTTCGGCTCGGGCCCATTGTGCCAGGCGGTCGGCCCTCCTAGACCTTTACGTCGTCCCGGGTGCACACCTCTTCGGCCGCGCGCGCGGCCCTGGCCCGCCGCCTGGCCAGCGGCGTCGACAGGGCGGTCATCGCCATGAAGACGCCGATGGCGAGCAGCACGATGGCCGCGCCCGAGGGCGCCTCGACGTAGTACGTGGTGACCGTGCCGGTCAGGGAGACCACCAGGCCGATCGCCATGGCCAGCGAGAGCGTCGCGGTGAACCCGCGGGTGACCCGCTGGGCGGCCGCCACCGGGATCACCATCATGGCGCTGACCAGCAGCAGGCCGACGATGCGCATCGCGACGGTCACGGTGACCGCGGCGGTCACGATGATCAGCAGGTTCAGCAGGCGCACCGGCAGGCCGGTGACCCGCGCGAACTCCTCGTCCTGGCAGACGGCGAACAGCTGCCGGCGCAGACCGATGGTGACGGCGAGGACGAACGCCGAGAGGATCGCCACGGCGGTGACGTCCTCGGTCGCGACCGTGGTGATCGAGCCGAACATCGCGCTGAGCAGTTTGGCCGTGGAGCCCCCGCCCACGCTGATGATCATGACTCCGCCGGCGAGGCCGCCGTAGAACAGCATGGCGAGCGCCACGTCACCGCTGGTCTTGCCGCGGGAGCGGATCAGCTCCATGCCGATGGCGCCGACGACGGCCACCAGGGTCGCCATCCAGACCGGGCTGGTGTTCAGGACGAAGCCGAGCGCGACGCCGGTCATGGCCACGTGGCCCAGGCCGTCGCCCATGACGGCCTGACGGCGCTGGACGAGGTACGTGCCGATCGCGGGCGCGGTGATGCCGACCAGCGCGGCCGCGATCAGCGCCCGCACCATGAAGGGGTAGTCGAAGAGGTCCATCAGCTCAGGAGTCCCGTCCGCAGGGGCTCGGCGTCGTGCGCCGCGTGGGGGTGTACGTGGTCGTGGCCGGGCAGGGCGTGCTGGCCCACGGCCTCCGGGGGCGGGCCGTCGTGGACGACGCAGCCGTCGCGCAGGACGACGGCCCGGTCGATCAGCGGCTCCAGCGGGCCCAGCTCGTGCAGGACGAGGAGCACGGTCACACCGGCGGCGACCTGGGTGCGCAGGGCGTTCGCGAGGACCGCCTGGTTGGCGAGGTCCACGCCCGCCATCGGCTCGTCCATGATCAGGAGTTCGGGTTCGACGGCGAGGGCCCGGGCGATGAGGACGCGCTGGTGCTGGCCGCCGGAGAGGGCGTTGACCGAGGCGTCGGCGTACGCGTCCATGTCGACGAGGGACAGGGCACGGCTGACGGCGTCCTTGTCGGCCCTGCGCAGGAGGCCGAAGCGGGAGCGGGCGAGGCGTCCGGCGGAGACGACCTCCCGGACGGTGGCGGGGACGCCGCCGGCGGCGGTGGTGCGCTGCGGGACGTACCCGATGCGCGACCACGCGCGGAAGCGCTTGAAGTCCGTGCCGAAGAGGGACAGCTCCCCGCCGGCCAGCGGGACCTGGCCGACCACGGCGCGGACGGCCGTGGACTTGCCGGAGCCGTTGGCGCCGAGCAGGGCGACGACCTCGCCGCGGTGGACGGTGAGGTCGACGCCGCGCAGCACGGGGCGCGAGCCGAGCGAGGCCGTGGCCCCGCGCAGGGATATGACGGGCTGGTCCGCTGCCTGCCCCGGCGTGGACTGCATGGCTCGCGCCTCCGTTGCTGCTGTCATTACTTGGCTCCGAGCGCCTTCTGGAGGTTCTTCAGGTTCGACCGCATGACCTCGAGGTAGTCAGCGCCCTGGGAGCTGTCGGTGATTCCCTCGAGCGGGTCGAGTACGTCGGTCTTCAGCCCCGTGTCCTTCGCGAGGGTCTTGGCCGTCTTGTCGCTGGCCAGGGTCTCGAAGAACACCGTGCTGACCTTGTCCTTGGCCGCCACGGCCTGGAGGTCCTTCATGCGGGCCGGGCTCGGCTCGGACTCGGGGTCGACGCCGGAGATGCCCTCCTGGTCGAGGCCGTAGCGTTCGGCGAGGTAGCCGAAGGCGGAGTGGGTGGTGATGAAGGTCCGGGTGGCCGTGTTCTTCAGGCCCTCCTTGAACTCCGTGTCCAATGCGCCCAGTTCGGTGACCAGGTCCGCGGTGTTCTTCTTGTAGTCCGCCGCGTGGCCGGGGTCGGCCTTCTCCAGGGCCGCGCCGACGCCCTGGGCGATCTCCGCGTACTTGGCGGGGTCGAGCCAGACGTGCGGGTCCGCGCCGGCCTCGCCGTCACCGTGGTCGTGGCCCCCGTCCGCGCCCCCGCCCTCGGCGGCGTGGTCGTGGCCGTCGTGGCCGGAGGCGCCGTGGGTCTCCAGCGTGGTGAGGGTGGCGGCGTCGACGACGTTCTTCGCGCCGGACTGCTCGACGGCCTTGTCGACGGCGGGCTGCAGGCTCTTGAGGTAGAGGATCACGTCGGACTCGGCGAGCTGCCCGGTCTGCTTGGGGGTGATCTCCAGGTCGTGCGGCTCGACACCCGGCTTGGTCAGGGTGGAGACCTTCACGTGGTCCTTGCCGATCTTCTCGGCCAGGAACTGCATCGGGTAGAACGACGCCGTCACGTCGAGCTTGCCGTCGCCGCTGTCGCCGGCGGCGTTGGCGCCGGAGCAGGCGGTGAGAGCCGTGGCGCCGAGGGCGACGGCTGCGGCGAGGGCGGCTGTGGGTATGAGGCGTCGTACGTTCATGACATCCATTTTCATCAAAAATGGAAACCGTTGTCAACAAGCTGGGTGGGAGGGCGGCCCCCGGGCCGTGGAGGGGAACCGATTTGAAGGGGAGGGTGCGGGCGCCGGTAACCTAAAGGCTTCGCCGTTCGTCCTCGTTAATGAAGAGAGCACCGTGGCCGCCGACAAGATCGACACCATCGTCAGCCTGAGCAAGCGCCGTGGCTTCGTTTTCCCTTGCAGTGAGATCTACGGCGGCTCCAAGGCCGCCTGGGATTACGGCCCGCTGGGTGTCGAGCTCAAGGAGAACATCAAGCGCCAGTGGTGGAAGGCGATGGTCACCGGGCGTGAGGACATCGTCGGCCTCGACTCGTCCGTGATCCTGGCCCCGGAGGTCTGGGTGGCCTCCGGTCACGTCGCGACCTTCTCGGACCCGCTGACCGAGTGCACCGCCTGTCACAAGCGCCACCGCGCGGACCACCTTGAAGAGGCGTACGAGGCCAAGCACGGCCGCCCGCCCGTCAACGGCCTCGCCGATGTCAACTGCCCCCACTGCGGCGTGAAGGGCCAGTTCACCGAGCCCAAGCAGTTCTCCGGCATGCTGGAGACGCACCTCGGCCCGACCCAGGACTCCAAGGCGTACCTGCGTCCCGAGACCGCCCAGGGCATCTTCACCAACTACGCCCAGGTGCAGACCGTTTCGCGCAAGAAGCCGCCGTTCGGCATCGCGCAGATGGGCAAGTCCTTCCGGAACGAGATCACTCCGGGCAACTTCATCTTCCGCACGCGCGAGTTCGAGCAGATGGAGATGGAGTTCTTCGTCAAGCCGGGCGAGGACGAGCAGTGGCAGGAGTACTGGATGGCCGAGCGCTGGAACTGGTACCGCGGCCTCGGCATCCGCGAGGAGAACATCCGCTGGTTCGAGCACCCGAAGGAGAAGCTGTCCCACTACTCGAAGCGCACCGCCGACATCGAGTACCGCTTCAACTTCGGCGGCAACGAGTTCTCCGAGCTGGAGGGCGTGGCCAACCGGACCGACTATGACCTCAAGGCGCACTCCGCCGCCTCCGGCCAGGACCTCGTGTTCTTCGACCAGGAGTCGAAGGAGCGCTACACCCCGTACGTCATCGAGCCGGCGGCCGGTGTCAACCGCGCCATGCTCGCCTTCATGCTCGACGCGTACAACGAGGACGAGGCCCCCAACGCCAAGGGCGTCATGGAGAAGCGCACCGTGATGCGCCTCGACCCGCGCCTGGCCCCGGTCAAGGTCGCCGTCCTGCCGCTGTCCCGCAACGCCCAGCTGTCGCCGAAGGCCAAGGGCCTCGCCGCCGACCTGCGCAAGTTCTGGAACATCGAGTTCGACGACGCGGGCGCCATCGGCCGCCGCTACCGCCGCCAGGACGAGATCGGCACGCCGTTCTGCGTGACCGTCGACTTCGACACCCTGGACGACAACGCGGTGACCGTGCGCGAGCGCGACACGATGAAGCAGGAGCGCGTCTCCCTGGACCAGATCCAGAGCTACCTCGGCAGCCGCCTGCTCGGCTGCTAGGTCCGCGAGCCCGTAAAAGCCGGTGGCCCGGTGCGCGTAGCGCACCGGG